>ONTX01000255.1 GCA_900320825.1 uncultured Lachnospiraceae bacterium
CCGATACCCATTACTTCGGGACGAACACCTGCAAGAGCGCCTGCTACGAAAGTAGCCATGGGCTTAACGCCGAGCTCCTTAGCCTTCTCTTCGGTCATAAGAACCATTGCGGCTGCACCGTCGTTGATTCCGGATGCATTACCTGCGGTTACGAATCCGTCGGGATTGAGGGGCTTAAGCTTTGCAAGTCCTTCGATGGTGGATCCTGCTCTGGGGCCTTCATCGGTATCGAAGATAACGGTCTCCTTCTTTTTCTTGACCTCAACGGGAACGATTTCCTTCTTGAACGCTCCGCTCTCGATTGCTGCACATGCCTTCTGCTGAGACTTAAGTGCAAACTCATCGAGCTCTTCTCTGGTGAGGTTCCACTCTCTTGCAACATTATCAGCGGTTGTGATCATGTGATAGTCATTGAATGCATCCCAAAGTGCATCGTTTACCATGGTATCAACGATACCGCCCTTGCTCTGGCTGGGCCACATCATTCTGTATCCGTATCTAGCGTTGGGCATTGCGAAGGGAGCCATTGACATGTTCTCCATACCGCCTGCTACAACTACGTCTGCATCGCCTGCTGCGATCATCTGAGCTGCCTGGTTAACGCAGTTAAGTCCGGATCCGCATACAACGTTCATTGTAACAGCGGGTACTTCAATGGGAAGACCTGCCTTGATAGATGCCTGACGTGCTACGTTCTGTCCCTGTCCTGCCTGGATAACGCATCCCATGTAAACCTGGTCAACGTTCTCAGGCTTAATGCCTGCACGATTAACAGCTTCCTTAATAACTATTGCTCCGAGCTCTGCTACGGGAATTCCCGAAAGGGATCCGCCCATAGTTCCGATTGCGGTACGACATGCACCTGCGATGACGATCTTCTTACCCATTTGTTTTCCTCCAATTGATTCAATCGATCTGTTGCCTGATGTTCCGAAAAATACGCGAAAATCTTACGTATTTTTAAGATTGTTATTTTTTTGTCAGACTATTTGAATTTTACCATAGTGAAATACTAATTACAATTAAAAATCATTAAATTTTCTTTATAAAAAAGAACTCCCCGACGCTTCGACGGGGAGTCCTGAAAATATCGTTTTTACCTCTTATACTTCCGGCTCGATCAGTCCGTAGGTATCACCCTTACGCTTGTAAACAACATTGACCTGGTCAGTCTCTGCATTTACGAATACGTAGAAGCCGTGTCCCAGAAGATCCATCTGCATGCAGGCATCCTCGGGATACATGGGCTTGATCTCGAACTTCTTGCTCCTTACGATCTTGATGCCCTCTTCCTCGACATCCTCCTCGGGAGCGTAGTTTGCAATATCTCCGCCTGCCTGGTGTCTGTCGATGATCTTGTTGCGGTATTTTTTAAGCTGTCTCTCAATGATCTCTTCCACAAGATCTATGGAAACATACATATCGGTGCTGGACTGCTCGGAACGGATGATGGTTCCCTTAACGGGTATGGTGACTTCCACTTTCTGCTCATCCCTTACAACTGACAGTGTTACATGCGCCGTCGTATCCTCATCAAAATACTTCGAAAGCTTGCCGATCTTATCCTCGACAGAAGCCTTGAGTCCGGGAGTTACGGTTGTGTTCTTACCGATGATGACAAATTTCATATGCATCCCTCGCCTTCTAAAATGAATTACGTCTCGTCCATTGCGGATGATCATCCGCTTTCATGAAT
This sequence comes from uncultured Lachnospiraceae bacterium, assembly GCA_900320825.1. Lineage (GTDB taxonomy): Bacteria > Bacillota > Clostridia > Lachnospirales > Lachnospiraceae > AC2028. Next base: position 1,697 of record ONTX01000255.1, read on the forward strand.
ATCAACGTTTAATAGATGATAACATATCGGAAAACGTTTTTCAATCTACATATCCCGAAAAGATGGATCTGATGCCTTTTTCAAATTCGTCGAAATTATCCGGGAAAGCGCCTGTTCCCTCGCCCCAGAGGATATTGCCGTCTGCATCCTCGGCTTCAAAGGAAAAGCAATCTTTTGACAGGTCGCCGATCTCGTTGAATCCGTCCCAGTCACGGACTGAGCAACGGTCACAAAGCTCGCACAGACTGTTTAAGTCATCCGCACTGACACTGACCTCCGCAACAGGATCTCCCATCCCGTCGTACCAAACCAGTACGGGATCTTCTCCTTCATCCGTTGTTATGAATATGGAATAGTTTTTTTCCTGATCGGAACTGTAATTTTCAAACCTCAGCGATACAAATTTAAAGTCAGCCATTTTTTGTCCCTCCTTGTATTCCGATACATCAGGACCACGTTTTTATTTATCTGAATCCATTATCTACTATGGATGGTCATTTTTCAAGGATTGTCATATACTCTTCAAAATCGTGTGTAACTGTCTGTCAGTCACTTTAAACAAACTGTATTTTTAATCTCAATCGGCAAAACGGTATGATGTAGTATTCAACTCTATATAACAACACTACTCAATCTTATGTTGTATATTTATGTACTAAATTGGTATAATATTCGTTGCAAGCCTTAGAGAAAACCTTTAAAATCCGCTTTTTCTCATGAGCGGAAATAAACCATAAGGAGAGTAACCTATGAAGAAAAAACTGATAAGCGTCAACGCGATGGTTCTGGGGATGGTCATCCTCTATACCGCAATGCTCGTTCTCTGTATAGCATTTTTTGCTACTGAGATACGCAACACTTCAAAGGATGATGAAGTCCTTTATTTTGATCATCTTTATGAGATAACTTCAACTCTCATAAATGCTGACAGAGATTTCTACCAGTCCATGCAGGCAGGAATTCTTTACCATGATCTCCAGGGTGATCCTTCCGATGTCCCCCCCGATCAGTTGCAGGGCTTTATGGACGGATATTATACAGACTACAAAGATAATCTGGATCAGACTCTTGAGAGAGTAAAGAAATCAGCTGAGATAGCAAGTTCCGAAGAAAGTCTCTACACAGGAACAGTCCTTGAAGGTGCTAATTTCAAGACATATTATGAACAGTTCCTGGAAAATTTTAAGACCTGGGAAGACTCCTATGATGTTAAGAGCGGATCGGGCGATTACACATTGTTTATCCAGACATTTGAAAGCACAAGAGAATCAATTTCTGCAATGACCGATATAACCGAAGTTTGGGCAGTTGCGGAAAAAGAAGTTCAGGAAGCCAAGACAAACAGAATGATACTGGCAGGAACCATTTCATTTATTCTGATCGCTGTTGCAATGCTTGTCATAGCAATCGTATTTGTAACCAACAAGATGAAGAAGAGCATCGCCTACATTGTTGCGGCTGTAGACAACATGGCCGGCGGAGACTTCGTAAAGTCCGTCGAAGCCGAGAGTTTCTTCAAGGAATTCAACAGCGTAGAGGTCTCCATGGAAGATATGAGAAACCGAATGAGAAATTCTCTTTCCGAGGTTACCAACTGTGCTATCGATGTTGACAGCAAGGCCGTAAATACCAAGAACAGCATTTCCGATTCCGAAGACAATACCAACAACATCTCCACTGCAGTCGGCGAACTTGCACAGGGTGCTATGACCATGGCTGAGGATATCCAGACCACAGCCGAGATCACCGTTGAGATCGGGGACAGCATCGATCGCGTACAGCGCGCTACCGAAGAGAACGTTGAAAGAGTTACCACTCTTTATCAGGAATCCATTGCAATCCAGAAGCAGCTTGAAGAGATCCGCAAAGCTGACGAACAGAACGATGAAAGAGCAGGACAGGTTGCCGATTCCGTTAACAAGACAGCACAGCTCGTTGAAGAGATCTCCAAGGCAGCTGAGGGAATCATCTCCATTGCAAGCCAGACCAATCTCCTTGCACTTAATGCTTCCATAGAGGCCGCAAGAGCAGGTGAGGCAGGTAAGGGATTCGCAGTCGTTGCAGACAACATCAAGAACCTTGCTGAAGAATCCAATCAGATGGCAGGCGAGATAACCAACATGCTTTCAACCATCATCAAGTACTCAGATGAGAACAAGAATCTCACAACATCCATCAAGGAAGCAACCTCAAGCGAAGCAAACGCTCTCAGAGAAATGAACGTTTCCTTCGACCGTATGCTGAAGATCCTCAGCGATACCGAGTCCGGCAATAAGGAGATCGCAAATCTGGTTGACAACATGACCGTTGGCAAAGAGAAGATAATGAGCAGCGTTGATTCGCTTTCATCTCTCTCCGAAGAGTATGCTGCATCCACTCAGGAGACCAGCGCTTCCATCACCCAGCTGACAGCAAATATGTCTTCCATCGTAGATCAGGCCGACGAGCTCGGAAATATCTCAGACCAGCTTAAGACTAACGTAGCTTTCTTCAAAGTCTGATAAAGGTCATACGAAAAACGATAACAGACAAAAAGACAGGGCAGGTAATTTACCTGCCCTGTTGCTTTTTGGAGAGATGTTTTATGTACTTACATCATGTACTCACTTCATGATCTTATCTATCATCCTGCCGACAGACTCTGTATCTGCCTGTTCATTACCCATCAGGATCGCATATGTATATCCGTCACAGGTCCACATTGCAGTTTCGATCTTATCTTCGCTATCACCCTTAAGGATCACATAATATCCTGAGATAACTCCTGTCTGTTCATAAGGATGATCTTTATGATCGCCTGTGATATCCTTATCGCCTGCTGCCTTTCTGATCCTTAGGATCTCTTTTTTAGGATCGTACTCATCTCCTTCAAAGTAGATGATCTGGATCATGTCACCCTCTACGGCATTTATCTTTCTTCCGGCACCGGGGATAAAGTCATCAGACACATCAAACTCAAATCCTGCGATCTCAGCCGCTTTATCAAGATCAGCACAATCTATGAAAGGATTTGCTATCTGCAGGATATCTTCTTCCTCTCTGGAGGAATACTCGTTTGTCGCTTCCGAAGCGGATTCCGGTGCATAGTCTGCAGAATAGGAAGCACCTGCCGTAGCAGCCTCCGCAGAATCCGTAGCCATCTCATCAGTTTCTGCACAGGCACTTTCCATGACTGCTGCAGAATCTGTTTTATATGCACTGTCTCCTGCCGCTGCGGGCATTGCCGAATCTGACGTGGAAGAACTGTTGGATAATACTCCGGAGCGTCCAACCGCAAAGATGATCAGAATTGCTGCCGCTGCCGGAACGGCATATGTCATAAACTTTATGACTTGCCCTTTATTCTTCTTTTTGACGGGAACGGGAGATGTCTTTTTATCTGTATTAAGATCCTCATTAAGGATCTCGGCTACGTACTTGTCATCAATCTCACCCATAGCCCTGAAGAGTATGTCGCTTCTGTTTGTCATATTGCCACCCCCTCTTCTTCAAGGCAGGCCTTAAGCCTTTCCCTGCTGCGTGCAAGAGTCATTTTGACTTTGCTTTCTCCGATTCCGTAAAGCTCAGCTATCTCCTTTACTTCACTTCCGAAAAAATATCTCCTGACAAAGATCTTTCTTGCCTCGGGCTTTTCTTTTTCAAGAAAAGCATTGATAACTTCCCTGACTTCCATCCCCTCTCCGGGAATGGGAATCCTGGAATCGCTTATGCATTCCTCCAGTTCATCCAGGATAGCAGGGATCTCTCCCGCACCTCTTTTTTCCGCATTGTTTGAATCCAGCCTGTCAAGGGATGTATTTCTTGTGATCTTGGTCAGAAAAGCAGAAAACACATCAGGTCTTGTAGGCGGTATGGTATTCCAGGTTTTCATGTATGTGTCGCTGACACACTCATCCGCATCCTCCTGATTACGCAGGATACGCATGGCGACTGAAATCAGCATCCTCCCGTATTTTGAGGCAGTTTCAGCAATGGCATTTTCAGATCTGGCAAAATACAGATCGATTATCTGATAATCTTCCAAATACATTACCTCCAAGAATCTCCGCTTAAGCGGCCTTCGTTTCTGTCAGCGAAAGCCTGCCCTCGCCCTGCCTCCTTCATACATAATGACGGATACCAAAGCGTTTAGGTCACATTTTTATCACTTTCCTGTCATAGCATCCACAAGGTCCCTGAAAACCACCCTCCCGGTGGCTCTGTCTATATAGCCGTAGGAACTTGCCCTGGGAGAATCCGTTTCGTTAACCACATTGTTATCCCAGACTGCAAGGGGGATGGAATAGATTTCCGACAGTTCCCTCATATACTTAAAATATGCGAGCCTGTCATCCGGATTGTTTTTATCTATGCATCCGTACTCGGTGATCATTACAGGGATGCCCCTTGAAACAAATCCGTCGTAAAGTGCGGTAAATGCATCTTCGTTTTCTTTTTTACACTTATCGTCAAAAACGCCTCCGGCATTTTCATTTGCGGTGAAATCAAAAGGTGCATAGAGGTGAACGCTTACCACAAGCTTATTTTCAACTGAATCCATGGGAAGGGAATAATTATCGGACAGTGATGAGTAGTAAGTGTTGCAGTAACTCCCTATAAGAAGATACCTGTCCTCGTTATTGCCGCCGGTCTCCCTTACGGTATCCACAAAGGCCTGCTCAGCCTCCATGATCACATCATAAGAATCAAGGATCACATCAGTTTCATAAGGGAACCACCACTCGTTATCG
>ONTX01000319.1 GCA_900320825.1 uncultured Lachnospiraceae bacterium
AGATATAGTAGTCTTTTTATAAGGCTAAAATATTCAAAGGAGACGCGTTATGTCTAAGGAAATGGTAGCTATGATCCTCGCCGGCGGACAGGGATCGAGACTCTATGCACTTACTGACAAGCTTGCTAAGCCTGCAGTACCCTTTGGCGGAAAGTACAGAATAATTGATTTCCCGCTTTCTAACTGTGTTAATTCCGGAATCGATACGGTAGGTATTCTGACACAGTATCAGCCCCTTGTTCTTAACGAATATATCGGACACGGACAGCCCTGGGATCTTGACAGACTCCACGGCGGAGTTCACGTTCTTCCTCCCTACCAGCAGGCACAGGGCTCTGACTGGTATAAGGGAACCGCAAATGCCATCTATCAGAATCTCAGCTTCCTGAGAAGATACGATCCCGAGTATGTAATCATTCTTTCGGGTGACCAGATCTGCAAGCAGGATTACAATGACTTCCTTGAGTTCCATAAAGCTAAGGGAGCAGATTTCTCTGTTGCGGTTATGGAAGTGCCCTGGGATGAGGCAAGCCGTTTCGGACTCATGGTAACGGATGCCGATGACAGGATTAACGAATTCCAGGAAAAACCCAAGGAGCCCAAGAGTAATCTTGCATCCATGGGCATCTATATTTTCAATTTCGATGTTCTCGAAAAATATCTGGAAGAGGATGAAGCAAATCCGGATTCTTCGAATGACTTCGGAAATGATATTCTTCCCGCACTTCTTCGTGACGGAAAGAATATGTATGCATATCGTTTCAACGGCTATTGGAAAGATGTGGGAACCATATCATCTCTTTGGGAAGCCAATATGGAGGTTCTCAATCCCGAAAGCAGCGGCATCAATCTTTTTGATGATGACTGGAAGATCTATTCAAGATCATCCGGTAAGGCTGCGCAGTATATCGCAGACGGAGCGGTTGTTGAAGATTCAATGCTCACTAACGGATGCCGTATCTTCGGTACAGTCAGACACTCCATTCTCTTTGCGGGAGTTGAGGTTGAGGAAGGTGCCGTTGTTGAAGATGCAGTGGTAATGGGAAATGTTAAGATTTCCTCAGGGGCAAAGGTATGTCACTGTATCGTTGCAGAGAATGCAGAGATCGGTGAAAATGCAGTGATCGGCGAAAAGCCCGCACCCGGTAACGAGAAGAATGTTGCAACCGTGGGACCCGGCGTTAAGGTAGGAGCACGCGCTGTAGTCAGTGGTAACGCAATGGTCAAGGAAGATATCGAGGAGGGCGGAAAATGCTGACAAATAAACATGATGCGATCGCAATAGTTTTTGCGAACAGCTATGATAATGAGGTTCCCTCACTTGTAAATGAACGTCTGATGGCATCCATACCCTTTGCCGGAAGATACAGACTTATAGATTTCACTCTTTCATCTCTTGTTAACTGTGGAATAGATAATGTCTCCATCATCGTAAAAAAGAATTACAGATCTCTTATGAGGCATCTCGGAAGCGGCAGACCCTGGGACCTTGTAAGGAAAAACGGCGGACTCAACATAGTTCCTCCCTTTGCTGAAAAAGGTGTCAAGGTTTACAACGGACGTGTGGAGGCTGTTGCCAGCATTGTCGAATTTCTCAAGACATGTAAGGAACAGTATGTTGTAATGACCGATTCCAACTTTGCATGTAACTTTGATTATTCGGATATGATCAGAGCACATCAGGAGAGCGGCGCGGATGTCACCATCGCATATAAAAATGAGCCGATCCCCTATGGTTTTTTGAATCTCCAGACTACACAGTCAAGCGATCTTTATTACACTCTCGATCTTGACGGAGACAAGGTAACTGCCATCAATACAAACTCAAAAGAATACGGTCCCCAGAATCTTTCCATGAACCTCTATCTGACTGAAAGGGAAAAGCTCATCGCTCAGATCGAAAAGGCATATGCACAGGGGCATGTTTTCTATGAAAGAGATGTTTTAGCTCCCATGATCGGAACAGCCAAGATCTGCGGATATGAATTCAAGGGTTATTCCGCAAGGATCACGGATATGGTGAGCTACTTTGATGAGAACATGAAGCTTCTTGATCCCGATAATCTGAAGGCACTTTTTGACGGATTCGATGTATATACCACAGTCAGAGATGATAACCCTGCAAGATATATCGCAGGATCCAAGGTTTCAAATTCTCTTATAGCCGATGGCTGCGTGATCGAAGGTGAAGTTGATAACTGCATACTCTTCAGAGGTGTCAAGGTCGGAAAAGGAACGGTACTTAAGAACTGTATCGTAATGCAGGATTCCGTTATTGCTTCCAACTGTGATATCGAGTACACCATCATGGATAAGGAAGTGTCCATCGCTTCCGGCAAATCCGTTAAGGGTGAGAGAACCTTCCCGGTATTCGTGCCCGCATTCAAGAAGATCCTGTAAGCAGGAATGCTTGATTATACTGACAGGCCTTCCCGCACAGGGGAGGCCTTAGTTATATAAAAAGGAGGCTGACATGTCTGATAATGATTGCTCAAAAGAGATACTTGAATTTCAGGAAATAATAGACAAATATGACAACATTGTCTTTTTTGGCGGAGCGGGTGTTTCGACTGAAAGCGGTATACCCGATTTCAGAAGTGTGGACGGTCTTTATAATCAGAAATATGATTATCCTCCGGAGACCATTCTTTCCCATACTTTCTATGTAAAAAAGCCTAAGGAGTTTTTCCGTTTTTACAGGGACAAACTGATAGTTAAAGGAGTTGAACCCAATGCGGCTCATAAAAAACTTGCCGAGCTTGAAAAGGCAGGAAAACTTAAAGCAGTGATCACACAGAATATCGACGGCCTCCATCAGGCTGCCGGTAGCAAAGAGGTTTTGGAACTTCACGGATCCACTCTGAGAAATTACTGCCTTGGATGCGGTGAATCTTATGACATAGATTATGTGGCGGATCCTGCCAACGATTCGGATGAAGGATTTCCTGTATGTAAAAAATGTGGCGGAGCCATAAAGCCGGATGTGGTCCTTTATGAAGAAGGACTTGATATGAATACCATGCAGAAGTCGGTTCACTACATTTCTAATGCCCAGGTTCTTATAATAGGCGGAACATCTCTTGCTGTATATCCTGCGGCGGGACTTATCGATTATTTTAAAGGCGATAAGCTTGTAGTCATAAATATGGCACCTACTTCAAGAGATGCCCAGGCTGACCTTGTCATACCCGAAAGGATCGGAAAGGTCTTTGATGCCATAAAAGTTTGATGCTGTAAAGATAAGAAAAGGCGTCTGCATGAAGCAGGCGCCTTTTTTGTTATTTAAAGA
>ONTX01000082.1 GCA_900320825.1 uncultured Lachnospiraceae bacterium
CCTTCTCTTCCCAGAAATCCGCATCGAAATTGCCAGGATAAAATCTTTTGCTATATACCGTATGCTTGATAACCCTCAAAGCATTCAGGCTCTTCTCAATATTTTTTGTCTGGTTTCCTTCCATATTATATAACGACCAACATCATTTTTATACCTATCTCAATTATTATTCGCAACTTGAACATGCTGTTGAATGTCAAGATTTGAATGGGTAAAATTATGTTGGTCAAGACAAGAATAGCATTCTCTATAAGCTACCCCCTTGTGTTTAGGGTCTCTAATAGTAATAATAATAGTGGCTTTAGTATTAGCTAAAGTTCCATCATATTCTCTATCTGTGGATACGGCGTCACGATACCTCGCTTTCACTGAAAGGCACCATTTCCTATTACTTGAAAGGCAAACCTGGCGCATTGCGGGTCTCATCATCTCCAAATTGACATGATATTTCTTAATGGGTTGATACTTGAAGTCAGATTCTATTAATGTACGTTCTTCTAAATCGCTGCTCTTTAAAGACCGTGATGAATATATATTTTTAGCTAAAATATTTTGGGGATTATGAAGCCTTTCAGCGTTCCTGTAATATCTTGATATTCCCATTGCATTTAGTGGGATATAGGTGATTCCTTCGTACGTCTGCAAAAGCACTTCTACATCACTTTGGCAATATTCGCTTCCTTCTGTAGCCTTCAATATTGGATCTGAAACAACTGTTACAGTGATGTCACCATAGAATAATCCATCATCACCTATCATCGACTCAGGAAATGGGATATCCTGTATTTGTGCATCACCTAAATCAAGTGATGGTTGCCAAATCATAGTGAACTCATCATCATCATTGTTGAGCATTGAATTCAAGTTTGACGGTAGTCCATATCCTTGCTCATTAAGGAGATCATTGGTCACTAAACCACCAATGTTAAGATAATTGGCATGGTGTACCAGCAAGGCTTTGATAAGTATTGGATCAAAAACCTTGTTGATACGATGAGCAAGGTTTGCTGCTAAAGCAGATACTCGTGGAGTGGAAAAGCTAGTACCAGCTAATCCCTTGCACTGAAATCCACTAATAGCAAATGATTGTACCCCAGAATTAGCGTTGCCGCCATAATGAACAAGATCTGGTTTGATGAGAAACTCTGGCCCAGGTCCCTTGCATGAAAATGGAGAACGCAAACCAACTTGTACGTCTTCCTCGTCATCACATCTATGTGTTATCGAACCAACAACAAGAGACAATACAGAGTCTGCTCCTTGCCTTATACGACCGTTGTCGTCACTTTGCCAGTTATAATTTCCTGCCGATTTACAAAACAACACATTATGCTTTTTCTGAATATCATCTAAAGAGATAGCGAACTCAGAGAAATTGTTATCAGTAATGGGATTCTTTGAACCCTGTGAAAGATTCCATATTTTTACGTCGGGGTTTGCAACAACAGCTGACCTTATGTACTCTATCATTTCAATCTCCTCAACTTGGGCACAACTAGGATTTGTATTGATGATGCATGAAACAATTCTCATCGGTGCACACCCCGTCCAATGTTGATCTTCAAGTTCATCTCCATAGTTCAAAATGCCAGCCACAGCTGTACCATGCCTTAAATCAATATCTTCATCAGCAAAGTCAGCAGTATTTTGATTGTCACCTTGCATCCAAGGAGCAAGATGAGGCAAATTGGTCACACCTGAGTCAAGAAGACCCACAATAGGATAGTTTTCCCCATCTTTTGGCATTTTAACTTCGAGCATTGTGTTTTCTGGTTCAGGTGAAATTGACAATTCAATATATGGCATTTTCTTGACAGAGATGACGGAATCCATTGTTGCTAGTGCTTGAATTGCATTGGAATCTTGTGTGCTATCGATACTGAACATACGTAGTTCCATACCGTAATCGGCTTTCCTTACTCTCAAATGGTTTTCCGCACACTTCTGCAAGAACATCAATTCCGATTTTTCATTAAGCTTGCAATCAAGATAGTCAATAAGTCTTACCTTTATGGGGTGTCCTAACAGATCCTCTTCTACATAAGGATAAAATGGTTGTAAGTCTTCAATGGCAGCCAAGCTAAACTGCTGCATCTTACTTCCAACTTTCACAGCTTCCTCATATTTTTTTTCTACTCTTATCAATTCCGCTTTATTGTCTATCTTTACCACAAGTCGCCCCGTGTCTTTAACACCAATAATATTGCGTTTCCGTTTCCCATCAAACATAACTCTGGCATTAGCACGATAAGATTTTGCAGTGGCTTTCTCGTGGAGTTTTACAATGGAAAGTAAAGGCAACTCTTCGTCACCGAAAGTAGCCCTGTTTTCAAATATCGTATCCAATGATTTAAATGCTTTTCTTATTGAAGCAATGTTTTTTTGGATTGTGTCTTGAGTGACCCATTTGGGGAGTTCACTACCACCGCCACCTTCTTTGAGAAAGACATCTTGTTCTCCTCGTGTCTCGACAAACTGTATAGGCAAATTCTTTAGCATTTCTTTATTTTTTACTTGTTGACAAATAATTTTTTACTTTCCTTAAACTGAGACCTGTATGTTTGCTTATTTCCGTTTGTGGTACACCATGATTACTCAAAAATAGAACATACCCACACTCTGTTTTGTTGTTGCAAGTAACATCATATACTCCTTGTAACAATTGTTCAGTTTCAATTCTTTGGCTACCAGCAATTACACTCTTTGCCTTCACCCTATCAAAGATTGTCTTGATGACAGAAGGCGATAACCCTTTAACAAGTTCCATAAACACCTTTTTTTTCTGAGAATCTGAGGTAAACTCATTGCTGAATGGTGTAGAGAATACATCTATCATTTCTAATAATTGTTTCTCTGAAGGTAATCCTACCTCAACAACTTGCACAAACC
>ONTX01000223.1 GCA_900320825.1 uncultured Lachnospiraceae bacterium
AGGCAGGTCCCCAGCCCCGGCCTCAGGCAGCACCTCAGTTCCAGGCAGGCCCTCAGCCCCAGTTCCAGGCGGGTCCTCAGCCTCAGTTCCAGGCAGGCCCTCAGCCTCAGCCCCAGCCTCAGGCACAGCAGGTTAACTATAATGCAAGACCCAACAAGAGAAAGAAGTATCCTTTCTTTATCAAATCATTTAATCCTAACTTTTCTTCCGTAAGTACCCTTGTTTCTTCAGTAAGGGATCAGACCGGAATCAGCGAGCCCTCTGCAAACAATGCGGATCCTTACGAGTATGATGTTCCCATCGTTCCCGAGTGCGTAAAGCTTGAGGAGAAGGAAGTCATCGTTAAGCAGTACAACATCGCAAGACTCAGAACAAGACTTAAGTTCATGAAAGCGGAAGGCCGTCTCATGGTCACCAACCGCAGGATCCTTTTCAGGGCAGCAGGAACTTCTCTTACAGGCAACGTTCTCCAGGAGCATCAGTTCAATATCGATGAGCTTGCAGGCGTTGAGATGCGTAAGGATTACAAGTTCAGTTTCCTGAATCTCATCGGAAGTGCGCTTGTTATGGCACTTGCTGTTTTTATCCTTTTCTACGGAATGTGGAATGGTTTGCTTAGAGCGGATCTTGAGGCTGACACCATCACGGTTTTGGCTATCCTCCTTGGTATCATCTTCGGTATCGTGGGTGTTCTTCCTACCTTTATCGTGTACAGACATCCGTGGATCAAACTTTTGATGGCATCCTTCGGAGTCATCGGATTTACCATTGCAAGGATCGGTATTGAAATGGCTGCCGGTGATGACAGTTTTGCTGTTAAACTTATGACTGTATTTTTGGTAATTTCCGCTGTAGTGTTGCTCCTAAATATCCTGGTGGTATGCTTCGTTCCCAATTTTGCCATGATCATCAAGGTTAAGGGCGGTTTGCCTGCAGTTGCGGTAGAAAGCCAGAAGTCCGTTCTTTCCCACATGTTCGGTGGCGGCATCGATATCGGATTTGCAGAGGTTCTTCCCTGGGAAGATACCGTTATGGCTATGAACGAGCTGGGTTCCCTTATCGACGATCTTCAGAAGCATGGAGATTTTGCCATTGAGAAGTGGTCTAAATAATACTAACTGCACATTATAAAGAAAAGTAAGTGGCGATGCAGACATCTTTTGTCTGCTTCGCCATTTCTTGTAAAAACAGCTGCTTTGAACGGCAGATGCTGAATTTTTTATCATTTAACCAAAAGGAGATATGACGTGGAGTACCGTGAGATCATATGCCCCTGTTGCGGGAAAAAAGTAAATATTCCTGTCGACCCTGTGAGCGAAAATTTCGATTTTAACTACTCAATACTTGTGAATTCCTATGATGAATTTTTTGATATGGTCGAAATGTGTCCCGAATGCGGATGCGTATTTCTTTTTGATAACCCAATCGGAGATGACGTTAAGGAATATGTTGCATCGGAGGAGTACAGGAACATCTTAAATGATCCTGATCTTGAAGAGGGATTGAAAAAGTGGATCCTTTACGCGGTGCTTTCAGAGCATGTGGAGGCTTTTTCGGAAGCAGGGATCGCATACATGAAAGCATACGATTATGCTGAACTTAAAGGCATGACTCCGGACAAAAGGTTCATAGAAAAATCCGCATCATGTTTCCTCAGTGCGGAGGAGAAAAAACTGGCATTTACTGACGGACTTCTTGCCGCCGACTGCCTCAGAAGAGACGGGGATTTTGAACGCGCCCTGCATATTCTGGAAGTTTTATCCGGAATGTTTGAAGGTGAGCTTGTTGAAAAAAACATTGAGAATGAAAAGATGTGGATTGTTCTCAAAGAAACTGCTAAAAGAATCTTGGATATCTGACGGGGATTAGAATATGCCATTAAATTTTGATCATGAAGGCGAATTATCAGCCGGTCACAGGCACACAGAGCAGTCCCTGTCATTCGGACTGGACAGCGGAAGAGTAAGAAAATCCTCCGCAAAATATTCCTATGATATTTTTGATGCAAACGGGAAACTCTCTGTCGGGGACAAAAAGCTCGGTGCATCCTTAAGCGGGGATGTGTCGGTGGGCCATGTTGAAGCCGGCTATGAATATGACGGAACTTCCTTTATTCCGAAACTAAGTGGCAGTGCCGAGGCCAATCTTATACAGGCAAAGTCCGAATTCGGCGTGACAAAAAGCGGTATCGAACACAAGATAGCGGACCTTCAGGTAAAAGGTCCCGGTGCGAGTGTGTCCGCATCCGCGGGAGGAAAAACCGTACTTCCCGTAGCATCCGGAGAATATCATACAGTAAGCGGCAGTGCAAGTGTAGGTTATGATGATCTGAGGATAAAGGGAGGTCTTGGAAACGGTCCCGGTTATTCCGCTTCGGCAGATGCCAAAAACATGATACCGGACGGATTAAAGGACAGTATAAAAGCAGATCCCGTACCCTCTACCCTGGGACAACCCTCAGCCGGCATTTCCGGTGTAGGCAGTGTAAGCCGTGATGCAAACGGTAATGTTTCGTTTAAGGAAGGTGTGGGCTTTGATACCATTTCCAATGCCGAAGGATACAGTAATGTATTTAAGGGAAAAAGCGGTAATGAAAAAGGTACTGCCGCTGAAGTATTTGCATCCGATCATAACAGAAACAATCTGATAAAGGATGCGGATAAATTCCATAAGGACAGCAGTAAGACGATAAACGGAGACCATTTCTGGACTTCAGCCAAGGCATATAACAATATCCGTGATGATTCAAGCGGGTTTATCAACAGACTTAATTCTGCCATCGATCAGGCAGAACTTCAGAAGCAGGCTGCCGATAATAAACTGGATGGTTTGCTTGCAGGTGGCGCGGATCCTAATTCAAAGGAATGCGGCAGATTGTCAAAAGAATCCGGTGGACTGGCTTCTGATATTCAGACTATGACCGGTCTCAGGGACCGTATAGCAACTGACAGAGCACTGGCAGGGGACAGACTCAGTGCAAGAGGTAAGGGAGATTCTGTATCCGGGGGCTATGACTATAATGCAGGTGCTTCAAAAACCACGGATCAGATGACCCGGGATGCCAGGGAAAATGCTGACAGATTCCAAGATGCATTTACAGGCAGAGGAAAAGGAGCGGATGATCCCAAAGGAATGGGGAAACATCTCAGTGACCCTGCCCGTGATCTATGCAGATCCCGTAATGAACTTGACGGCAGGATAAATCATCTGGACAGAAGGATCGGTGAGGTTAACAGCGATCTGGGCAATATTGCAAAGCAAAGGCAGGATTATCTTGATTCCCACAATATGTCCTTAAAGCAGGCTGTGGATAATAAAGATCCCATGGTTGATTATTATAACCGCCGTGAGGAAGCACTCAGAGGTTACGGACAAAAGTACAGAGCCGAAAAGGGTGAGTGCCAGAAAGCCCGTTTGGAGACGGACAAAAATTTCATGCCCAGATATGAAAGCGAACCTTTTGAAAAAAGGGACAGAGAGCTTCAGGGACAGAAGATAGATAACGATAATGCCAAGGCAAAGGCAGACGATAATATCGCAAATTACTGCAACCGCAACGGCATAACCAAAGATAATGAAGGTAACTATATAACTCCTGACGGTAAGGAGGATCCCGCACTGAACAGTCTGCTTAATGAAAGAGCGGGGCTTGATACCGAAGGAAAGAATATTGAAAACCTTACCGCGGCCAATAAAAAAGATCTTGCGGAAAGTCAGAAGGACGGCAAATCGGATCTGCGTGTAAGTGAAAAAGACGGTAATGCCGTAGTCACTTTTAACAGAGATGACTATGGAAAGCATGCTGAAGATAATAAGGATCTTCGCTGGAAAGAAGATACGTCTGATGCAGATGACGATAAATCTGACGGAAATGACGGATCAGACGGCAATCCCGGCTCTGACGATAATGATAATTCCGGAGCGGGTGGTAGTGACGACTCCGGAAGTGATGGTTCCTCCGAAAATGAAGGTGAATCATCAGGCAAGGACGCTGACAGTGAATCTGGCGTAGAGTCCGAAGGGCAGACAGACACTGAATACGATGGAACCGAACGGGAAGAAGAAACCACAGATGGCGAGGAAAAAGCCGAAAAGGGTGAGGAATCCGACGGAGAAGATAACACTCTTGGCTCAGGCGATGACGGTTCGGGTAGTGACTCCGGTGACGGTGATGAAAACAGTTCTTCAGGCGGCGATGACTCCGGAGACGATGAAGATGGCGAAGAGGATGAAGGCCACCACGAAGGAGACGGAGAGTCTGAAGGAGAGGACGAAGGCTTCCTGGGTGGTGAAGGAGAAACCGAAGGAGAGGACGAAGGGTTCCTTGGAGGAGAAGGAGAAACTGAAGGGGAAGATGATGGCTTCCTTGGCGGAGATGAGGAAACCGAAGGTGAAGACGACGGAGAAGATGACGGATACTTCGGTGAAGATGGTGACGATGACGGAGAGGACAACGGCGAAGACGAAGGTGAAGATGATGGAGAGGATGAGGGATTTGTAGAAGAACCTGATCCACCTGTCAACAAGATAATCGATCCCGGTGATGACGAACTGAACGGTCGCCACGGATCCTGGGATCCCGAACCTAACGGAAAAGGAAACGGAGGCGACGGCACCGGACAAGGAGCTGAAGGTACCGGCCAAGGTCAGGGTAACGAAGGAACCGGACAGGGGCCTGATGGCGAAGGTCAGGGTAAGGGCGACGGCGCCGGAAAGGGTGACGGCGGTCCGGGACCTGACGGTGGAGAAACCGGAAAAGGCGATGGCGGCCCCGGCAAGGAAGCTACTTCCGAGGGAATGCCGGATTCTGCTCAAGGTGAGCAGGGTGTCCAGGCTCAGTCTGACGGTTCATCTATGGGAATGCCGGACTCTATGCAGGGAGACGGAGTAGTAACTCAGGAAGGTGCCTCACAGCAAATGCCGAATCAGTCAGAAGGTGCGTCTGAAGGCACTGCAGAAGGTGCGTCTAAGTCAAACGGAGCATCGGAAGCAATGCCAAATACTCCTGAAGGTAATCAGGAAGGAAACGTACAGTCTGAAAGCGCATCCGCTCAGATGCCCACCTCTTCCGGCCCCGACGTATCGGGTGCTGCGGAGAGTGCCGGTGAAGCCGCAAGCTCAGGAGCGGAAAAGACTGCGGATGCTGCCCAAAGTGCCGGTGACGCTGCACAAAGTGCAGGTGAGGCTGCAGGTACAGGAATGGGAATGTAAAGGAAGGAGATAAATATGGCATTAGTTGGTGGAGGACAGTCTATCAGACAGTCCCAGACAAATGAGGTTCAGGAGCCCGTTTACGATCAGTTTCAGAATCAAGGCTTCCCGCAGCAGGCGTATGCGGGACAGTCACCTTACGGACAGAATCCGATGCCGGCTCCTCAGGCACCAGTAACATCCAAGGTAGAAAGAAGCCAGCAGGACTCTGTACTTTTCGGTGACGAGTTAAAACAGTCGGCTCCAGATATACAGTGCGACGATCCCGTTATGTATTTTAAGGGCGTTGATAATCAGGGTGTACACAGGATGATCCCGATTTCAAACAGCGTCTTAAGCAGGCATTTCATGCTGATAGGAGGCATAGGAACAGGTAAGACAAATGCTTTTTTCCAAATGCTTTCCCAGCTTAATGACTCTCTGACTCAGAATGATGTCATGATCATCTTCGATACCAAGGGTGACTTTTACAAGGAGTTCTATAAGCCCGGGGACGTTGTCATAAGTAACGATGAGACCGCAATAGGCCCAGATGGAAAGCCTGACTACTGGAATATTTTCAACGAAGTTGCAAAGGGAGATCAGCAATATGCCAGCGTCCTTGAGATTGCAAAGAGCCTTTTCAAGGAAGCCTGTGAAAAGACCAATCAGGTCTTTTTCCCCAATGCCGCAAGGGATATCTTCATGTCCGTAATGCTACATTTCCTTAGGTATGCTGAAAGTTCCGGAGATACCAGATTCCTGCATAACGATGCCCTGATCGATTTTGTTAAATCAAGGCCTTCATCAAAGCTTCGTGAGATGCTTAATTCCTATCCCGATATGAGGGCCATGACAAGCTATATCTCCTCGGATGAATCTCCCCAGACCCAGGGTGTACTTTCTGAGATGCAGCAGATCGTCCGTGATATTTTCGTCGGAAACTTCTGTAAAAAAGGAAATCTTGGTCTCAGAGATCTTGTGCGTGCCAAGGGCGGACGCAAGATCTTCATTGAATACGATCTAAGTTACGGTGAGATGCTCACACCTATCTACAGCCTCATGTTCGATATGGCCATAAAGGAAGCACTGGGCCGCGGAAGAAGCGAAGGAAATGTTTATTTTATTACCGACGAGTTCAGGCTTCTGCCCAACCTCGAGCATGTGGACGATGCCGTTAACTTCGGACGAAGCCTGGGTATCAGGTTCATGATCGGTATCCAGAACGTGGAGCAGATATATGACAATTACGGTGAGGAGAGAGCCCATAGTATCATGTCGGGATTCCTTACTTCCCTTAATTTCAGGGTCAACGATCCCAAATCCAGGGATTTCATCAAGGAGCAGTTCGGCAAAAACCGTAAGATCGAGGTATATGCAACCACTGTCCAGAGTAAGGGTATGGTTGAGGAAAGAAGGGACGGATATGTCGTTGAGGACTGGGATGTGAAAAACCTGAATATCGGCCAGGCTATCATCGGTTTCCCCGAGTATGAGCCCTTTGTGTTCCAGTTTGATCTGTGGAACGCGTAAAAAAGCACCGGGACCGGGTATCGGACATCACGTGCCGTAACAATAATGTATGTTGAAAAAAAGCAGGTAATCTGATATCATTATAAGAGGAAATCGTATTCTTTTGAGGGGTGTAACAAATTTAAAAAGATATGATTTTACGGTAATTGAAAGGCAACGAAAATGGTATCACAGAAAGTTTTGATAAAAAATCCCACCGGTCTTCATTTAAGGGCTGCAGGGGTACTTTGTAAGGAAGCTATGCAGTACAAGTCTCTGATCACATTCAAGTTCGGAGATAACAATACGGCAAATGCCAAGTCGGTATTAAGCGTTCTCGGAGCATGCATCAAGTGCGGAGATGAGATCGAGTTCGTGTGTGAAGGTGATGATGAAGCCGATGCACTCAGCGGTCTCGTTGCATGTGTAGAAGGCGGACTCGGCGAGTGATCTTATTTTAAATTAATTGCAGCGGAGCTCAGCGCTCCGCTGTTTTTGAATAAACGGAGAGAAAAGATGTCTGAACTTACCGTTATAGTTCCATGCATGAATGAAGAAGAGGCAATACCTCTTTTTTATGATGAGCTGATATCAAAAACAGAATTTTTAAAGGGCCGCGGTATCGGTCTTAATATCCTGTTTATTGATGACGGTTCAACAGATGGTACTGTATCCGTTGTAAGAAGCCTTCACGAGAAGGATGAGAGAGTGCATCTTATTTCTTTTTCCAGAAATTTCGGCAAGGAAGCGGCAATGTATGCAGGACTTAAGGCGGCGGACACCGAGTATGCTGTCATAATGGATGCGGATCTCCAGGATCCTCCCGCTCTTTTGGAAGAGATGTTTTCATACATAGACCAGGGCTATGATTCCGTTGCTACAAGGCGCGTTACCAGAAAGGGCGAGCCTCCCATCAGAAGCTTTTTTGCAAGGCGTTTTTATAAGCTCATGCGCAAACTTTCCGATACCGAGATCATGGACGGAGCCAGGGATTACAGGCTCATGACCCGTCAGTATATCGATGCGGTCCTTGCTCTTTCAGAGTATAACCGTTTTACCAAGGGCATCTTCGGATGGGTAGGATACGAGACGAAGTGGATCGATTTTGAAAATGTTGACAGAAGCGCAGGCAAGACCAAGTGGAGCTTCTGGAAACTTGTGATCTACTCAATTGAGGGCATCACCGCTTTTTCAACCAAGCCCCTTGTCATGAGTTCCCTTATAGGAATCTTTTTCTGTTTCCTTGCATTTGTGATGGTTGTCTTTATTATCGTAAGACGTCTTGTGTTCGGCGATCCCGTTGCGGGCTGGGCATCCACGGTGACGATAATAGTTTTCCTGAGCGGGGTCCAGTTTTTCTGCACCGGAATCCTCGGCCAGTATATTGCAAAAGCTTATCTTGAGGTCAAGAACAGACCTTTATATCTTAAGAACGAGAAAAACTGTTTCTGACAGGTGTATCTGATATGATTAGAACGGTTCTCCTTGTACCTTTTCTCATACTTGTATCATATTTCTGCGGAAGAGCAATGCTTCTTATATCCGGAGTTTTTCCTGCGAAAAAAAGGGAGTTTTTCTCATCTGTGTCTGCAGGTTCCATGGTGCTTCTGGGAATCTCATTTGTTTCCAATTTTCTGACTGTCACAGGGTCATCCCTTCTTTCCTATGAAAAAAAGTTATTCGGTATCCTGACCGCCGCCATACTTACGGTTCTTTACTTTACCTTCATGATCCTGACGGTATTTAAGACCATAAAGGCTGCAACCGGCGCCGATGACAAATGTGGAGATAAGCCGGCAGAAAAAAAGCCTGACAGTAAAAAATCAGACACCGCCGGTATCCTTGCATGTTTGTTTGCAGTTCTGCTATCTGCTCTGTGCCTTACCATTGTGGCATCGGGAAAATTTATTTGCAGCGAGGGAGATGAGACTCTTGAGACCGTAAGGAGCTTTTTGGATAACGAAGTAATGTTTTCGTCAGATCCCATAAAGGGGACTCCCTATACAGAGGGACTTCCTTTAAGGCACAAGATACTCTGCCTTCCGGGACTCTACTCTGTCATCTCGGATGCCTG
Organism: uncultured Lachnospiraceae bacterium; assembly: GCA_900320825.1. Lineage (GTDB taxonomy): Bacteria > Bacillota > Clostridia > Lachnospirales > Lachnospiraceae > AC2028. The sequence continues at coordinate 8,777 of ONTX01000223.1, forward strand.
CAAAGTATCTCCCGTGATCATCGTTCGTCACATCATGCCGGCTTTCTGGTTTTTTTCAGGGCTTTGCAGCATATGCTCATTGTCTGCGGCTTTTTTCAAGGACGATAAGGATTCTCCCGACAAAAATAAACTCTACAAAAGATCTTTGTTTGTGATTTTTTCTCTTTTATTTATCTTCGGTGCAAATCTTTCACCCTATGCCCAGGGATTCGGCATAATCAGTGCCATGTGGACAGGCTATGCTATCAGAATCTGGGTTCTTGCCCCCCTTATGCTCAGTTTCCTCTTCAGGAAAAAATATATCCCGGCTTTTTTGCCTGTATTGTGCGAGGCATTTATCTGCAGGACTCAGTACGGGATTGGATTTCTTGCATGCATTTACCTGATCTTCATTTTTGCGAAGCTTTTCGCGGAAAGGAGGCGTAAATGATAAAGAATCTCATTCTTGATGCCTTTTTTCACCTAAGAGAATGCATTGTATTAAGTGCTTCTATATTTGTGGCTGTTCTTTCCGGGCTTATATTTTTAAAGTTAATAAAAGAGCCTTCAGTGCCTAATGACAAAATTGCCGGAGAAGAGAAAGAGCCTTCGGGTGCTAAGGTACCGTCTGCTTTCAGGATCGTCCTTATCATGATTCTGACGGCCCTTGTCCTTCTGATATGTCCCGTGACCGCCACGGCAATAAGGCTTGTAACGGGAGTGTATTACGATTCCCAGGATATCTGGAATATCATCCCCATCATCCCCTTCGGTGCATTCATGTGCACCATGCTTGTGGGGGAACTTAAGGACCGTAAGGATACTCTTTACAAAGGCACCACACTTATAGTTTCCCTTATCCTTGCAGGTGCAGTACTTGTTTGCGGAAGCCTGGGGAAAACTTATAGCGGAAATGCCGCATGTCCCGAGGATATCACGGCACCCGAAAAACAGATCGCTGAATTTGTCTGCGATAAGTATTCGGGCATGGGAAACAGCGTTGTTTTTGCATCTGATGAAATAACCGCCTATATCCATGTATATAGCGGAAAAACAGGCACCCTTTACGGACGGGATATGTGGGACGGAAGACTTACCAAGAACCGTTTCGGAACCTATACGGATGACGTCAGACAGCTCCATGATGACATGAGAAAGGTACTTGGCGGTGAAAATGAATTGGCAGCGGATCTTTGCCGCAGAGCTTTTGAACAAGGAGCAACCATATGTATCATGCCCGTTTCCTGCAGGGAATCGATAGATGAGGCCTTTACGGGAGGAGAGTATACCGTTGAAGAATTCGTAACTTCTTATGATACCGAATATCTGATAATTTTGCGGGGGTAATGATTTGAAGAAGATAAGCGTGGTAATACCCGTATATAACATTGAAAAATACATTGCTGAGACCCTGGATTCCATCCTTGCCCAAAGCGAGGATGATCTGGAGATCGTTCTTGTGGATGATATGAGCACCGACGGCTCCGTTGGCGTTATCAAAAAATATAAAGAAGACCATCCTGACGTCCAGATCAGACTTATCACCCCCGGTAAAAAGCTTAAAGCATGCGGAGCAAGAAATCTTGGCGTTGAGGAAAGTCTGGGAAGATATATTGCATTCCTTGACGGAGATGACCTCTGGCAGCCTGAAAAACTGAAAAAACAGATGGCCCTCATGAATGAAAAAAAATGCGGTTTTTCCTTTACCGGGTACGAATATGCCGATGCCGATGCAAAACCCATGGGCAAGATAGTAAAGGTTCCTGAGACCATTTCCTACAGACAGGCCCTAAAAAACACAACGATCTTCACCTCCACCGTTATATTTGATACCCAGATCATTCCCAGGGACAAGATCGTCTTCCCCGATATCCTGTCGGAAGATACAGCCCTCTGGTTCAAGATCCTTGGCGAAGGCTACCCCGGCTACGGCCTTAACGAAAGCCTGACCCTCTACAGACGCACCGGCAACTCCCTCTCCTCGGACAAATCCGACGCCGCCCGCCGTATCTGGAATCTTTACCGAAAATCCGAAGGTCTCCCCCTTCTCTATAGTGCTTTCTGTTTTGTGTGCTGGGGCTTTAATGCCGTGAAGCGTAGGTTGTAAGAAAACTGTAACTAAGTTGTGAATAGGTGGAATGCAACGATATTTATTTACAAGCGGACTCTTTCGAGCCGTCGGTACTTAACGAATACGAATGAAATGAAGTATGAGTTTAGTACCGCTACGAGCGAGAACCGAAGCCGAAAGGCGTGTCCGCGTTAAATGAATATCGGTGCATTCCACCCGTTTTTATGTTAAAATAATATAGTTATGAACAAACCCCTTGTTTCCGTAATTGTACCTGTCTACAACGCTTCCGGATACCTTGAAAAATCTCTCGGAAGCCTCACTGCGCAAACCTATGAAAACCTCGAGATCATAGCGGTGGATGACGGCTCTTTGGACGACTCCTTCAAGGTCCTTGAGCAGATGTCCGGGGAAGACAAAAGGATCCGTGTCTTTACCAAGGAAAACGGCGGCTCATCATCTGCAAGAAACGCGGGGCTTAAGGTTGCAACAGGCGAATACATCGGCTTTATGGACGCCGATGACTATATAGAAAAGGATATGTATGAACGCCTCGTCACTATCTTAGAGGAAAACTACTCTGCGGACGTATCTCAGATCCTTTCCTGTGAAGAGGATGAAAACGGGAAGAAAATAAAGGATTTCGGTGATGGCTTCGACAGCCGGGATCTTTTTTCCGGAAGGGAATACTTTAGGACCCTCCTTCTCCATACAGGGGACAGCTCCTTTTGCACAAAGCTTTTCAGGCGGAGCATCTTCGAGGGGTTCTATTTTTCCGAAGGCAGGCTTAACGAGGACTTTGAGCTTCTCGTCAAAATGAGTGAAAAGTTCAGAAATCTCGCTGTCTGCAAAAAGCCCGGATATCACATAGTCCTTAGGAGTCAGAGCAATACCAGAGGAACTTATAAACAGTCCTTCTACGAAAATGTAATG
>ONTX01000289.1 GCA_900320825.1 uncultured Lachnospiraceae bacterium
ATGTCCCTCTTTCGCTCCATGAAAGTAGATCTTTCCATCCTCTTCACAATACCAATGGTCTATAGGAAGACCATAAGGATACCCATCATCGCCTATCAGTGAAAGAACGCCTCTTTTAGTATTCTTCAAAACCTCAATGCACTCCGCATCGGAAATCTGTTGCTTAAACCTTCTCATTTTCCTAAACATCGCAACCACCTCACTCTTTTCCTAAAATCTTTAGTCCGGCTATATCGTTCTATAACCACCTTTTACGTTTAAAAAACACCAGACTGATTACAACAATCAACAGAGATACCATGATAACGACCGGATATCCCCACACAGAATCCAGTTCCGGCATGTATTTGAAATTCATGCCATACCACCCGACGATAAGTGTTAGCGGCATAAAAACAGTAGTGACAACCGTAAGTACGGTCATAATGCGATTCTGCTTTACATCAAGTCTTGACTGATAAGTGTCGCGGATCTGGTTCGTATAATCCAGAAGCGAGTTCACAATGTCATGCAGTCTTGAAACTCTGCTGGAAAACAGCCTAAAGAAGCGCAGGTGATCCGTCTGAAAAAAGCTATTCTCATTCTCTTCGAATTCCTGAGCCAGATCTATCAACTGGTTGTAATGTGTCCTCAGATCCCTGAGTTCGCCTCGAATATCATTTAAGGCATCAAGATCGCCTTCTTTTCCACAGTCGATATCATTATCTATGACATCAAGCCTTTTTTCATAATTCTCCAGCAAACGCGAATCCTCATGTATTATCTGCTCAAGGAAATCATAGATGAATCTTTCAAGGCTCGGCATTCGCCATTTTTTAGTTTCTATTATCCTGTTGATTATCCTCGATACATTATCACCTGAATCAATGAATACAATCCCTTTCTCATCCAGAGCGAAAGCAAACTTGTGGTAGTTTCCGCACATATCGTTCCTGTCAGGGATCGCAAATGTGCCGGTAACAGAATCATAGTTGACCTCGGCATTAGTCGTGTAGATCTCCCGGGTATCAGGCTCCAGGTCGATTCCCATTTCATAGGAATCGCTTTCTGCATTCCACTCTTCAGGCGACAGAACCGCCACATACTGAAATTCACCGCCATGGCATTCTTCTGCTGAACAACTCCGAAGCATAGTGTCGATTAAATAATACATTTTCATTACCTCTTAGCATATTACCCCCAAGAAGCATTTCACTCTTTTACATGCTGATAGGGATATTTTATTTCCTGTTTTATGTTCCAACGTTCATCCAGACAAATTCGGATTCTTAATATATCACCGGATAACAAATTGCCGTCAGGCATTTTTTCTGATATCATCATTACTGAAAAAGAAAGAGAAATGCAGACTTACTGCGCTTGCGGTCGGCCCCAGCAGGATCCCGTAAAATGGCATTGCAGGCTGCCGGGATGTGTACGGTCCGGTGGAATTTACAATTCCTTCAAAGTGTTTTCTCTTTCTTTTTTTGTGACCAAATAATTATCATTAACTGTTATTTTTGATCATTTTCTGACTTTCCCGGAAAGAATAATACTCTGCCACAAGACTGCGGTATCCCCACTCTTTCAGTTTATCATACGTCACCCGGTAATTACCCTTATAATGTCTGCCCGTTACACAGTACCTGACATTTTTCTGCATATATTCGTCTATCTTTTCAAGATCCTCTGCGGCAGTAAGGCACGGGAAAAACCATCTGCTCCATGAAAAATCCCCTTCTTCCCCGTCGTCGTAAAATTTTCGGTTCATCGCTTTTAAAAATCCCTTTGCTGCCATCTCACCGGGAAGACTTTTTCTGCAAGCCCACCTTCTGAGAGCTCTTGCTTTACGTCTTATCTTCCCTTTTATCTTATCTGCAGAATGAGCAGATAATCCAACGCTTCCTTCTTTAAAAGAAAAACCGAGAAATTCAAAAGACTCACCCGGTGCTGAAATCTGCCTTTTTGAAGCATTGAAGCTCAGCCCTTTTCCGGAGATCTTTTCAATCAGAAGTTGTTCCGTTTTTTCCAGCTCTTCCATTGAATCGGAAAATATCAGAATGTCATCCGAGTACCTGAAATATGAACTCCTGCTTTCCCTGAATTCTTTATCAAGATCCATGAGATAAACATTTGCAAGAAACGGTGAGGTTGGAGTTCCGGCCATGATACCGCATATGCAGCTTCCGTCTTCCAAAACCACTCCGTCCGCTTTTTTTACTTTCGGAGAAAGAAGCATCTTTTCAAAAAATGAAAGTGCCTGATCATCCTCCCCCTTAAGAAAGGTGAGTTTTTCAATGAGTTTATCCGGAGGTACGGAGTTAAAATAATCGTGGAGATCTGTTTTCAGACTGTACTTTTCCCATATTCCCTTTGTACGGGTTATCCTTCGTATGGCATCCCCGGGGCTGATATTTCGTCTGAAGGCAAAGCAATTATCTTCAAATATACAGTCATACTTTTCAGACAAAAGATATGCCAGCATCTTTAAAAAGATCAAAAAATCACCTTCATAAAGATAAACCGTCCTTTTCTTTCCGCTTGAATGCTTTGAGATCTCACGCCTGCAAACAGGCGGTATAACGATGCTTTCATCTGCAAATCCACGGGCATATTCAAGATATCTCTTTTCCAAGATAAAGTCCTCAAGCTCCTTTTTATCAGCCGGGACCATCTTTCGTTTTTCTGTCCTGTATTTATAAAAATCAAGCCAGCACTTTTCCGATGCAAGCTTTTCAGCAATACTCATCTTCATGCCTTACTGCTCCCTCATGTGTTTCTGCGTTTTATAAACACACTGTGATCATCATACAAGCGACGGCGCCACAGACAACCCAGGTCTTTTATTGTATGGGATAAGCGTTGCCTGAACGGCATGATACAGATCTGATTTGCCCGGCCAGACCGTCTCTTTGAGATCATTATTCAGATCAAGCTGGTGAAACCACGATCCATTTGTATGATCAAGGACCTTATCATCAAGATATTCCAAAAACATCGCATAATCATTTGCATATCTCTCTGATGCTGTGATCCTGTATAGAACTGCCGATGTATTGATGGCTTCCGCAAGAGTCCAGTGCATTCTGTCATGTATTACAGGCTTTCCTTCCCAGTCGGTGGTATAGCAGATTCCGGGCTTTCCGTCAGCATTCCAGCCATCTGTCACGGCCCGGTCATACAGTTTTTTGGCAGCATCTGTATAGCCCCCGGTCTTTTCCTTATCTCCGTCAAATGCAGACAGAGCGTACTGGCATATCAGCCGAGCCCATTCGATACCGTGCCCGGGTGTTGCTCCAAAAGGTTTAAAAGGATCATCGGGCTTATCCCTGTTAAGCTCCGGATCGCACTTCCAGTCCTTTGTAAAATGCTCGGGTATGCGCCAGTTATATTCACCTGCCCATTTAATGACGCGGTCAATGATGCACCCGGCTCTTACCCTGTATTTTTCATCCTTCAAAACATCGGACGCCGCCAAAAATGCTTCAACAGTATGCATATTGGCATTGATGCCTCTGTAATCCGACAGTTCGGTAAACTCCGTATTCCACGTATCCGATGCCAGACCTTCATCTTCATCCCAAAAATAACGGTCATACACATCCAGTGCTTCTTTAAGAAGCTCATCCGCTCCTTTAGCACTGATCAGACTTGCGGAACATGCGGCAAGGATCACAAAAGCATGTGCATAACACTGCTTGCCGCAGATCAGACTCCCGTCAGCATTGATGCCTGCATACCATCCGCCGTTTACGCTATCATGAAGTTCGCCACTAAGTCCTTTCAATGCAGAATCCACCAGCTGTCTGCTGCCATTATGTCCGAGCATTTCTCCCATGCTGTATACATGAGCCATCCGGCATGTTATCCACGTCTCGCGGGGCCTGTCCTTCCACGGTGTTCCGTCACCGCCAAGATAATAGGCTCCTCCTCCGGGAGAGGAAAACCCATGCCCGAATGAAAAAAGATCATTACGAAGTAAGTCCAAAAATTCCCTGTTTTCTTTTGTATCTATTTCATATTTTTTATTCACGATGATCCCTTTCGATAAGCTCCAATACTTCCTCAGGATCCGGCATGACCCGGAGCGCTCCTCTTTTAGTCGTTATGATAGACGCAGCAGCATTTGCAAAGATAAGCATTTCCTTAAGATCGCTCTCTTTAAGGTCATAGAGACCTTTTTTCAGAACATGGTCAAGAATACATCCCCCGAAAGTATCCCCTGCTCCGGTGGTTTCGATGGTGTTTTTTTGAATAAACGGTGCGGCTTTAACCATAATATGATCAGGGGACGAAGGATCCTTTCTGTAAAATGCCATGCTTCCTTCCCTGCCAAGGGATACCGTGACCAACCTTACATTGCTGCGGTCAAATATCCACCCGGCGCCTTTAGTATAGTCATCATATCCTGTAAGCCACTGTATCTCATTGTCAGATATCTTGAGCACGTCACAGTATCCAAGTCCCGCAAGGACCTGCTTTTTAGCATCTTCCATGCTGTCCCAGAGGGGCTCTCTTAAGTTCGGATCAAAGGATATGATACATCCCGCATTTTTTGCCGTATCCAGCGCAAAAAGAGTTGCTTCCCTTGCCGGCTCATGTGTCATGGAAAGTGTTCCGAAATGAAAAATCTTAGCAGAACGGATAAGGTCTGAATCAACATCCTCCCTTTCAAGCATCATATCCGCTCCGGGATTCCGGTAAAATGAAAAGTCCCTGTCACCGCCTTCAAGTGTCTTTACAAATGCAAGTGTGGTACGCACTTTTGGATCGGTAACAAGTCCTCTGTGATCTATTCCGGCACTGCCGAGCACTTCCTTAAGTTCATGACCGAATATATCGTCTCCTACTTTCCCTATAAAGGCCGTTTTACGGCCTAATCTGCTCAGCATGGCAAGCACATTACATGGAGCTCCTCCGGGGTTTGCTTCATACATTGCATTACCCTGCCCGGATTTTCCGTTCATTGTCATATCGATGAGCAGTTCTCCCAAAGCGACAACATCTATTGATTTTTCACATGATATCTCAGGCATTTTGATCCTCCGGCTTTTTACCCTGTTTCCAAATAAATTATAACCTATTTTTCCCGAAATAGTGTCAGGATGAAAGGACCGCTTATCAATATAAAAAGGAACTGTATCTAAATACAGTTCCTCCACTTTATTCCGTTACGATATATTCATTTTTCAAGATCAGAGATCATAACCGGCACATCACTACGGAGATGATCGAAGCTGTCTTCTTCATATTATATTATTGAAAAAAAATCCAGCTCATCCTGCATGGCAATTTCACTCTCAGGGAGTCTGAGATCGAGAAAAAAGCAATGCCCCAGCGGTTTTTCATCGGAACCGTATATCCTGTATCTGCAGGGTACGCCTTTTTTATCCAAAAGAGACTTCACAAGGTCCGGCTGTTCCTTTAAAAAGTCCCTGCTGCTGGATACAAGGAATGTCGGTGGGAAATTTTCCGTAATATGAGGCTCCGGTTTGAGTTTTAAAAATTTGCTTTCGGTAAGTTCTCCCCCTACAAGGTCTTCCAGTGAATGTCTTGAAGGTGTCTTAAGCGCGGAATATTCTCCCAGAAATATACTTGCACAGTTCAGGCCCAGTGCCCGGAAACGGATCTTTGAAAAAACATAAGGATACTCCTTTCCGTCTTCTCCTTCAGTTAAAAGCGCCGTATAAAGCGCAAGAATATGTCCTCCGGCAGAATCGCCGATACCGAATATGCTGCCTGTATCAAATCCGTACTTTTCCCGGGTGTCCCATATCCATTTCAAAACATTGCCAAGATCCTCAAGGGCTGCAGGGAAAGGGTATTCAGGTGCAAGGCGGTATGAAAAATTGATGACAGCATACCCCTTTGAGGCTATGTTCATACAATAAAAGCTGTATTCATCTTTATCGCCTTCAACCCATCCGCCGCCGTGAACACTTACAATGACCGGATTTGAACCTTCCGTATCATATCCTCCCGGCAGGTACAGATCCAAAAGCTGCCAGTTTTGATCATCGCCCAGTTCTCCATAGCGGATGTCCTTTATCGCATTGATCGTTTCAGGGACTTTCATGCCCTCATTTCTTTTTTTATGTGCCTGACTGAATAAGGCTCTTGTGGTATCACTGTATATGGACATGATCACCTCTAAATATAGTGTACAACATCAGTCTTTTTAGCCAGCAGATGACCCTTTGAAGCAGGATACCCCAAATTTATGATACCGCTTACCACATGATTTTCAGCAATGCCGTACTCATCCAGAAGTGATTTGACGGGCTCCCGGTCTCTCAGTCCCGTGAGGACACCTATCCACACTCCGCCCAATCCGAGTGCATGGGCTGCAAGAAGCATATTTTCCATTGCGGCCGAGGAATCGGCAAGAGCTCCTTCGTTACGCACATCATTTGTAACGATTATCACGGCATTGGGGTTTTCAAATCCATAGAATATTCCGCCCACGTTTTTTACGGTCTCGGAGATCGTATCCTTTAATCTGGATATCTTTTCTTTACCCTGAAGTACGTAGAACTGCCAGGTCTGCATATTATGTCCGGTCGGTGCATAATATCCTGTCTTTACGATCAGATCAAGGAGTTCCCTGGAGATTTCACGGTCTGTATATGTACGGATGCTGCGCCTGGTCAGAAGAGCCTGGATCACGGGATTATTCTCGGGAAGATCCTCTCCGGGTTTTTCATTTCTGTTTTCCCATATTTTTCTCAGCTCGTTTCTGTTAAGCTTTTTCATTGCATTTCTCGGAAGTTCGGTCAGAGGGATATATGCAACAGGTACCTTATACCTCTCAAGTCTGTCCGCAAGATAGCGCTTAAGTGCCGCTTCCGAAAAGACTCCGTTCTGGGGAACAACGAACAGCACCGGAACTTTTCCGAGCTTTTTCTCGGGATCATCCACTCCGATACATGCGCTTTCCGCAACCTCGGGAAATGTATCCGCAACGGTTTCGATCTCCACGGGAGAAGCTTTTTCTCCGCCGACATTTATGATGTCATCGATACGGCCCATATAAAAGATCATACCGTCATCACCGCGGAAAACAAGATCGCTCGTAAGGACCCATCCGTCCCTGATTGTCTCGCCCGTAAGTTCTTCTTTATTCCAATAGCCGGCCATGATATAGCTGCTTCTGATAGCCATACGGCCGGGCTTTTCTTCGCTGCTGTCGTTTATTATCCCGCCGTTTTCATCAAGGATCCTGACTTCAACCTCCTTGAGAGGCCTGCCAAGAGGAGGGATGGTTCCGGATATTTTCCCTTCGCCTTCCTTAAGATACTCCGATACACTGTAGGAAAGTGCACTCGCCGTCTCGGAGCTTCCCCATCCGCTGGAAACATTAGTATTCGGAAGCCTTCTTACCACTTCCTTCTGGAGGGCGACACTGAAAGTGGATGTTCCGCAGGTCAGGCACCTGAGCCGTCCCAGCACTTCTCCGAATCTGTCACCGTATTCACTGAGAAGTGTCTCCAGCGCAGCAGGCACCGCGCCAAGAATGGTACAGTCATACTGCTCAATGTTTTTCTGCACATCGTTGGTGAAGATGAAACCGTTCTGCAGGACTACCAATCCGCCCACGTAAAGTGTGACTATCACTTCATCTACCGCAGCGGCATGATTAAGGGGCATTGGCTCCAATACCCTGTCATCTCCCGTAATTCCTTTATCCCCGATAATAGCGTGGGTAAGACCGTTCAGTACTTTATATGTACGCATTACCCCTTTTGCATTACCGGTTGTTCCCGATGTGTAGATCAGTTCTGCAACTTCACTTTCTTCAGGCTCAATGTAAGCAGGAGGTGTGAGGCCTTTCCATGCCTCCGGATCACATACACTTTTGGCGGTTATGATCTTAATACCATTGTTTTCGGTATCATATTTTTTATCGGTGATAAGAAAACGCGCATCGGTATCCTTGTAAAGATACTCTATGCTGCTTTGTGATGCATTCTTATCCGCATATACTCCGATGGCGCCGATATACTGGATAGCAAGAAAAAGCTGGATCGTCTCGATCTTTGAAGGGCAGGTCAATACGAGACGGTCGCCCCTTTTTATACCTTTATCGAAAAGGACGGCCGCAATGCCTCTTGTGCTTTCCGCAAGCTCTTTGTAATTGACTGTTCTCTGCTTAAGTGCAAGAGCCGGTTTGTCAGAAAGATTTTGACCGTGCTCCAATATTTTATTTACTAGTGTATCCTTCATATTCATATTCCCGAATCAAAAAATTACTTTTTTAAACGTTCAACAAGGCTTGCGATAGCCGACAGAGAATTGAAATTCTCTTCGGTGATTTCATCATGAGGGATCAAAAATCCGTATTTGAGTGACAATTCTGCGATCACGCTCGTGATAGTAATAGAATCGAGCAGTCCGTCCTCCACAAGAGAATCAGATGCCGTAA
>ONTX01000386.1 GCA_900320825.1 uncultured Lachnospiraceae bacterium
CTCGTCCGGCTTTGCCAAGAGAGGTTGAACAGTATAATGACCTGCAAAAGCAGCGTATGTTCATTCAGCCCGGACTTACTTGTTACTGGCAAATTCAGCCTAACAGAAATGATATTTCCTTTGATGAGTGGATGGCTCTCGATTTGAAATATATTGAGGAACGCAGCTTTTTGGTCGATTGGAAAATAATCTTTATGACTGTTAAGGCTGTGGTTTGTAAGCAGGGACAGTGACTTTTTATTTGCTTTATAAGATTTTATGTCAATTTTATACTATTGATGGACTAAATTCTTAGCGAAAATTATGAAAATGGTTTTGTCTATTGTGTTGAATAAAATTATGTGATCGTAATTTGAATGACAATATTGCGATTTTATGCTATTCCATTTAATTCAAAAAAAATAATTATTAGTAGGAGATAAGTTATGGGTAAAGCAGTGTCAAATAAGAAACTGAAGATATGTTTAGTTGGCTCATCCGGAGGCCATTTAACACATTTATATATGCTTAAGCCATTTTGGAAAGATAAAGATAGATTTTGGGCAACTTTTGATAAAGAAGACGCGCAAAGCCTACTTAAAGGAGAGAAAATATATCCTGTATACTACCCATCAAATCGCAGTATTAAGGCTTTGATTATTAATACACATCGTGCAATCAAGATTCTTCGCAAGGAAAAACCGAATTTGATAATATCATCAGGTGCAGCACCTGCCATCCCCTTTTTTTGGATTGGAAAACTAATGGGTGCAAAAACAATATACATAGAAGTCTTTGATCGCATAGATAAGTCAACGATTGCAGGAAAACTATGTTATCCTGTTACAGATAAGTTCATAGTTGAATGGGAAGAAATGAAAAAAGTATACCCTAAAGCTATAAATCTGGGAAATATTTTCTAAAAGTGGTGAGATTATGATTTTTGTAACAGTGGGTACTCATGAGCAGCCGTTTAATCGCCTTGTAGAATATATGGACGATTGGGCAAAGGATCATAAAGAAAAAGTAATTATTCAGACAGGTTATTCAACTTATGTACCAAAATACTGTGAATGGAAAAAATTATTTCCATATCAGGAGATGGTTGAGAAAGTTGAAAATGCTAGAATAGTTATCACTCATGGCGGTCCATCAAGCTTTATTATGCCTCTGCAAATTGGTAAAATTCCTATTGTTGTACCGAGAAAAAAGGAATTTGATGAACATGTTAATAATCACCAGGTGGAGTTCTGTAGTCAACTAGCAAAAAGAAGGGGCAATATTATCGTTGTCCTTGAAATAAATGAGCTCGGAGATATATTGGAACAATACAGCGATACACTAAACAGCGTAAGGACAGATATAAAAAGCAATAATGAAAACTTTTGTGAAAACTTCAGAAAAATCGTAGACGAGTTGCAGATACAATGAAAAAGACAAATACTTTGTTGCTTCCCATATACTTTCTATGGGTAATCGTTCTGATGCCCAAAACTGTTCAGCTGATAATTTATGTAGCGTTTGTTTTTCTTCTTCTCCGTCATTTCGAATTGAAAGCAAAAAAAGACACCTTCATAACGCTTCAGATCATCAATATGGTCGTATTCGGGCTATCGATAGTAATTAACTTGTTCAACTATCACGAAGCAAGCCGTATCATGGCGGCATTCAACACATATTTTATCAATGTATGCGCTCTGATTTTTTATAGCATATATAAAAACAATATCCGATATATAAATATCCCTGCCTTGAAAAAAGCTTGCATGTTAAATGCAGCGGTATTGGTGCTATTGTTTATTCTCTATAAATCCGGTATTTCTCTTGCTTTTCCCTCAATAATCGGCAAAACGATCAGCGGAGCTGACTGGCTTTCCGGTATTTATTCCCCGCGCTTTTTAGGTTATTTGGATTATGCAAACGCAGTGGTACTGTTTGTATTGCTGCTTTATCCCTTTGCAATCCGGGCAATCAGAAGAAAAAGCATAGTGCTGGTTTTTTCCGTGTTTCTGTGGCTAACCGTAATAGGCACAAATTCCCGTACAGGATTGATTCTGTTTTCCGCACTTACGGCATTTGCTGTATTATCATACGACGAAAAAAACTTCCGGTTCCTGATAAGAAATAAAAAAACGATCATTTTTTTTTCGGCAATACTGCTGATCCTGCTCAGCATTTTGTTTTACTCCAGTATATATGACCGGCTGAGCCTGCTCTTTGAATCAAGGACAGACAGCAACGGAATGAGATCATTAATCTATCAGGAATCGATCAGCAAAATGATAAATGATTCGCCTTTCATAGGGAAAGGTATAAAGGATCTTATCTATCCCTATAATTATCCTTACGGTTCACATTCGACTTATATCGGTCAGCTTTACAGAAGCGGGATCATAGGCGGAGCAATATATTTACTTTCTGTTTTGTATATAGTGAAAGAAATAGTAAAACGGAAGCTGAAGGATAACAACGATCTGCTCCACAGACTTTCGATAATATGCATTTTTGTTTTTATGATATTTGAAGATATCGACGGAACGAACTGGGGCATCAGTCTGTTTTACATTTCGTTGGGATTGTTTTCCGGTTCATCTGGCAAGGAGTTAAAAAATGAAACAATTTAAGATTGATCTTTCCCTTATTACCTGTCTTTATAACGGAGACAGATATATTGATAATTTATGTCAGATGTTCGAGGCAAACCTCGGCAGACTGTCGGGAACACGCAGCGCTGAATATATCATGATAAACGACAGCCCCTGGAACAGGGTAAGCATTCCCGAAAAATATAAGCATTTACCTATACACATTTATGATAATGAAAAAAATCTTGGCATCCACAGAAGCAGGATAAACGGAATAGAAAAAGCCAGGGGAAAATATATCCTCATATTGGATCAGGACGACGAGATTAGGGATGAATACCTGCTTTCTCAGACAAAAAAGATAAGGGATCGCGATGTAGTGGTTTGCAACGGATACAAAGAATATGCCGATTCTTCTAAAGCCATATATCGGGACCGAATCAAAATGAGCCTTATCAATTCCAAAAACATATACGTCATGGCGGCTAATCAGATCGTATCCCCGGGGCAGTGTCTAATAAAAAAAGAGTCTATTCCGTCAGCATGGATAAAATATGAAATGAAATCAAACGGCTCGGACGATCTTTTTCTGTGGCTGCTTTACCTGTATTCAGGGCGCAGGTTCGCCATCAACAGCGAAAAATTGTATTGCCACAAGCAAGTAGGGAACAATCTTTCAAACGATCTTAAAAAGATGTGTGAATCGGATCACGAGATGTGTTATCTTGCCGAAAAAGAAAAACTACTACCCGAAAAGGCTATAAAGAAAAGAATGAGAATGACGCATTTTATTGCTGAAACAAACTATACACAGAAACTGTCGCTAAAGGTATTGTTAAAATATCCGGATATAGTTTTTGTGAAAGCGTTAGCTGTACTGTTATAAAGAAAGAGAGATGGCATCAGTTGATTTCAGAAAATACAGTGTCATGTATTATTCCTATGTATAACAGTATGGAATATGTTTTCGGCACTATTGATTCAGTGTTAAAGCAGGACTATCCCGACATGGAGCTGATAATCTCTGATGATTGCAGCAGTGTGTTCGATGCAGATAAAATAGAAAAGCATATTCTCGCAAACAAAGGCGATAACCTAAAAAGCTACAGAATAATTGCCAATCCAGAAAACCTAGGCACAGTCAGAAACCTTAACGGGGCAATATCCCACGCCAGAGGAGAATACATAATAATAGTTTCCTCCGACGACGAACTGTATTCTGATGATACTATCAGCAGCATAGTGAAAAGATTCATTCAGACAAATGCAGATATAATTGTCTGTTCAAGAGAAGCATATGACGAAAAGCTTCAAAAAAAGATCAGATTGATGCCCGACCCTCACTATCTGAAATTCATAAAGAAACACATGGGTTCACCTGCTGCACAATACAAGGTCATGGCGCAGGGCAATGAAATGGAATTCGCTTCCGGTTCGGCTATGTACTACAGGAAAGAATATTTCCTATCATGCGGAAGATATGATGAAAGATATGTTTTATGGGAAGACGGTCCCTTCATTGCAAAAGCTGCCGGAAACGAAAAAAAAATCGAAACAGCTTACGATCTGATTTCCATAAAATACCGCGCAGGCGGCATCAGTTCAAAAAAGAAAAGATCCTCCCAGCCAAGTACTATCGAGAAAGACTATGCAAATTATTATTTATGGGAATTTTCAGAAAACAGCGCCCGGTTAAGCAGTCCTGAGCGAAAGGTCGCTAAGGGTCTTTTCTATAAGCATATGAAGAAAAAGCCGGAAAACTTTGACGGATGGATCTGTCTTATGCTTGCATATGCAAGCCTGATTCGGATCAAGGGCAGAAAATCACTTTTGCACATTACTGGATAGTATATATTTTGGAGGACGGATAATAATGAAAATCCCATTTGTAAGCTTCAAGCCGATGGAGAAGGAATTAGACTCTGAGCTCAGGGGAGCATTTGAAAGAGTATATTCAGCGAGCTGGTATATAGAAGGCAAGGAAGACGCTGAATTTGAAAAAATGTTTGCTGAATTCTGCGATACTAAGTATTGTATCGGAGTAGGAAACGGTCTTGATGCGTTGATGCTTGCTCTTAAAGCATTTGGAATAGGAGAAGGTGATGAGGTTATCGTACCTTCTAATACATACATTGCAACCGCACTTGCAGTGACATATGTTGGTGCAAGACCAGTTTTTGTTGAACCTAAGATCGAAACATTCAATATTGATCCTGACAGAATAGAAGCGGCAATTACAGATAAAACAAAGGCAATAATGCCTGTTCATTTGTATGGTCAAGCATGTGAAATGGATTCGATCATGGATATAGCCCGAAAGCACGATCTCAAAGTTATAGAAGACTGTGCTCAGGCACATGGTGCTACATATAAAGGTCAGAGAGTAGGTTCCTTTGGAGATGCTGCCGGATTCAGTTTTTATCCTGGAAAGAATCTCGGTGCACTCGGAGATGCAGGTGCTGTTGTTACAAATAACAAGGAGCTTGCTGATAAGGTAAGAGCTTTGGGTAATTACGGTTCAGATTATAAATATCATCATATATACAAGGGTAATAACAGCAGGCTTGATGAATTGCAGGCGGCTTTTCTGGCAGCTAAGCTTCCTCATATGGAGAAGATCAATGCTGAAAGACGCAGGATTGCTTATCGGTATCTTAGCGAGATAAAAAATGATAAGATA
>ONTX01000290.1 GCA_900320825.1 uncultured Lachnospiraceae bacterium
CGGTTTTGATGATGTAGAGACCGCAAAACATATGGATCCTCCTCTTACCACAGTAAGGCAGGATTTTTCCGAAGTCACCAGGATTGCAGTAAGGAAGATATGCGATTTCTTAAACGGCAGTGATGAATTCAGATCTGAGCATCTGTCCGCAAAACTTGTTGTCAGGAATTCCTGCGGCTGTGAAACTGCCGCAGAACCGGAGGATGAACTGGGCAGGGAAAACGACAGGCTTCTCTGGGCAGAAAGAGCCAGGGTCAAAAATCTTCTGTATAACCACATGAAGAGTTCCCTTATGATCCGCAATCTTCTCAACGAAGATATCACAATGGATAAGTTCTTTGCCAGGATAGGAGAGCAGCTTAAGAGTCTCGGAACAGGACACTCTTACATATGTATGCCTAAGAAGCCCAAGGTCATTTCCGAGAATAAAGAAATGTTCCTTCCCGGTGATATGTATCTTTACATGTGTCAGAACGGTGACGAGATCGTTTCCTATGACGAGGATGATGCACCTCTTATTGAGCCCGGACGGATATCAACATACATGACATCCGAAAACGGAAATCTCATGGCTTCTTTTGTTCTGTTCTACGGTAATGTTCACTATGGAGTGTTGTGCGTGGAACTTGATTTAAGAGACATGCTGTTTTTCTATGCGATCTCTCTTGAGATAGGAAGTGCTCTCAGATATCTGTATCTTGCCATGGAGCAGAGGAACACTCTTATTTCACTTCAGGAAAAAAATCTTATTCTTGATTATTCAGCCAGTCACGATTCTCTTACAGGTATTTATAACCGTGCCGGCATCATGACCAATGCCCTGAACTATTTAAAGGAGCACAGAAAAGAAGGAAGATTTGTTGCATGCATGGGAGATCTTGATCATCTCAAACAGATCAATGACACCTTCGGCCACGGAGAAGGGGATGAAGCCATCGTAAGCGCAGCAAAGATCATGTCGGCAACACTGCCTGAAGGAAGCCCTTTGGGAAGAACCGGCGGAGATGAGTTTACGGCATTTTTCTGTCTTCCCGATGACAGTGATTTTGACGTTCCGGGTTTTGTAAAAAAGGTTAAAGATGCATGTGAAAAATTTGATGAGACTTCCGAAAAGCCTTACTATATCAACATTTCCATGGGATGTTATATTTTCGAATACAGGAACGGAATAAATCTTATCGAGGTTTTGAAAAAAGCGGATGAGAAGCTTTACGAGGCCAAGATAAGAAGGCGTGCAAACGTTATCAAAAACGGATGATAAAAGATCACAAAAGGAGAATAGGATGAACACGGGTATGCATTTAAAAAATTCAGCCCTGCGAATACTGATCCTAACCGCTGTTTTTGCAGCGGCTCTTTTTGTTATAGCTTATCTGTCAGGCAGGTTCTACAGTCCCGTCCAGGGTGATGATCCCGAAGATAAGATCTACGACAGATATTATGTGATCATAACCGATGAGTACAGGTCTTCCTTCTGGCAGTCCGTGTGTGAAGGTGCAAAGGAAAGGGCTGAAGAGAAAAACGCATATGTAGAGCTCCTTGGTCCGGGACTTACCGAAACCCATACCGAGGAGGAGCTTATGGAGATGGCCATTGCCTCGGGTGTGGACGGTATAATGGTCTGTGGCGACGGAAGCCTTGAAATGAGCATGCTCATCAATGAAGCAACATCCAAGGGGATCCCGGTTGTCACTATCTATCATGACAACGCCGCATCAAGACGCATATCCTATGTGGGAGTCAGCGGATACAATATCGGATCGGAATACGGAAGACAGATCATAAATGTTTTAAATGAAAGAAAAAGAAGGGCGGCATCCGCACCTGCAGATGAAGAAACGGAAGAAGGTGTGCAGACCCGTGATGAGATCAGAGTGGTGATCCTGTCAGACCCGCAGACATCATTCGATCAGAACGTGATCGCATCCGGAATATGGGACGTTCTTGGTGAAGAAGAACTTGATACGGATTTTTACGTGGATATTCTTTCGGTTGATGACAGCAATCCCTTCATGGTCGAGGAGGCTTTGCGTGATCTTTTCCTGAGCGGTCAGGAACCGGACGTGATGATATGTCTCAGCGAACTTGATACGACCAGTGCATACCAGACCGTTGTGGATTTTAACAAGGTTGGAAGTGTTTATATTCTTGGTTCATATGATTCAAAAAAGATACTTAACGCCATCAGCAGAAATGTCGTTTTTTCATCCATCTCCGTTGACACGGGAGAACTGGGACAATATGGCATAGATGCATTTTCCGACTATGAGGAAACCGGCAATACCAGCGAGTATTTTGCGGCGGATATAAATGTCATAGACAGGAACAATATTACCGATTACATGAAGACGGAGGAAGAAGATGAACCGTAAAAGATCTCTTTCTCTTTCTTACAAGATAAGCGGAATATACCTGCTGGCAAATCTGTTTATATTTTTTGTTGATATAACACTGATTTTCGGAATAAACGGCATGTCTAGGCAGATGGAGATGGTATATGAGGATAAC
>ONTX01000337.1 GCA_900320825.1 uncultured Lachnospiraceae bacterium
AGCCTCCGTTGCCATCCTCTGGAAATCGGAAGTTCCGGTTCCTGCCGTAACTGTAATGAAAGGATAATCACCTCTGCTTGATGCTACGGTATTGAACTTATATTCCCAGCCCTGGAAGCCCTGCTCAAATTCTCTTTTAACATCTGAAAGAGCGGTCTCCCCTGCTTTTTTCTCATCGATTCCGAGAGATATATATTTTGCCTTTGCTTTTTCAAAGGATCTTTTTGCATAAGGCTCTAAGATAAATTCAACGGAAGGAATGGTAAAGCCTCCGTACTGCTGGCTTGCGGCGCTTAGCACGATATCACCCATAACGTCAAATGCGGTATCAAGAGTCTTGGGCTCGTTGTACCAGATATTACCCATCTCAAAACCATCCTTAAGAACCGAGGCAATATCGAAAAGACAGCAGTTCATGGTATCCCTTCTCGAAGACATATCATGAATGTAAATGTATCCGTCACGACATGCCTGGATCTCTTCCGTGGTAAGGAAGAACTTCTGATAAAGTTCCCTGTTAAGCTGGTTAAATACAAGACTTCTTCTTGTGGAAACAAGTGCCGAATCGGTATTTGAATTTTCCTTATCACCGATGTACATAATGGACTGGGACTTTTTATATACATCATCAAGCATCCTGACGAAGTCCTGCTTGTAATTACGATAATCCCTGTAGCTTTTTGCAACGATGGGTTTTACCTGCTCCAGAACGTCCTCGACGATATTATGCATTCTGGGAATGGGGATCTTGTCTTCTCCGAGAGAATCAACTTTTTCGATGATAAGCTCACAGATCTTTTTGTTCTCATCATCGGAAAACTCGGTGAGAGCCCTGTATGCGCTCTTACTTACAGCATTAATGACCTTCTGTACATTAAACGCTTCAAGTGAACCGTCTTTTTTAACGATAAACACTTCTTTTGCGGGTTTATATATTTTTCCGTAATCAATATCAGCGCCCATAAATTCCTCCCGGGTTAAATGATTATCAGTTCAGATTATCCAAAGCCTTTTTTAAAAATTCCTTATATTTTTCACAGACAGATGAAGGGGCCGTGATCTTTACATCTCCCAGACCCGCAACCCATCCGAAAAACAGATTACTGACAAAACAATTGGTACGGACCGTGACTTTACCGCTTTTTCCGGGGATGATGGTAATATCTTTTCCGAATCTGTCTATTGCAATACCTATCATTTCCTCGGGAAATTCCATTGAGATAGTTTCTCCCTCGCCGCCATACATGGAAAAAGTCTTTTCCACATACTGGGTCATATTCATACCGGCATACACTTCGTGACCTTTTCTGTTTTCCGATGAGACACGGACATTTCTCATCTTATCGACTCTGAAGTGCTTCATCTTACCGGCAGAATCGTCATAAGCCATAAGATAATAATTCTGGTCAGCCCATATAAGGGACCAGGGACTTAAAAGTCTTTTTTTGCTTCCCTTTGTAACCAGCTTTTTATCGGTATTCCATGTAAGATATTCAAACTCTGCCATTTTATTCTCATTTATGGCTCTTGAAAGAGAATCAACATTATAGAGAATTTCTTCATTCGGAGTCTTTACATCTGAGGAATAAATAGTCCTTATAATGGATGAAGCCTGGTAGGTGCTGGTAAGATTTTTTAATTTTTCTATTAGTTCTTTTGTTTTTTTCTGTGATATGAACCTGGAAGCAAATACAGCATCGGCAAGGAGACGTATCTCCGCATCGTCAAACTCTCTTGAAACCAGCTTATAACCGGCACCCGTTTCATGATCGATATCAACGCCCGCCTCCGAAAGAGACCTGATATCATCATATAAAGTCTTACGGTCACACTTTAAGCCTTCTTCATTAATGCTTTTGATGATCGTATCAGCTTTTACGGGATGATCTTCATCACTCAACCTTTTTAAAATATCAAGTATCAGAAGTATCCTTGTCTTGTTATTGTAATAAATATCCATATCAAAAATTAAAGGATACGTTTTCCCGTATCCTTTATTACTTTAAGCTTTAGTTTCGGCAGATACACTTTCACTACCGCCGGACTGTGATGCATTTTTAGCGTCTTTATTTTTTCGAAGGACTCTGCCCACAATGAAACCAAGAGCCGCTACCGCAACTATTATCACCATGAGCAAAAGATAACTCAGAAAACTTCCAAAGAAAATCGCTGCATTCATATTTTATAGCCTCCGAATCAACAATATCTTGTGGTTCAAAACTTGATAAAACACTTACAAAACCACTATTTAGTATACCTTTTAAACATCAGAATCGTCAAGTACGGAACACATTTTTTCGCTTTCCAGGATAACGTTTTCCGGGAACCCTTTCATTCTGAGAAGTGCTATTGCATTCCGGCTTTTTGAAGGACCCTCTTCCAACTTATATGTAAAGGAAATGTCGTTTCCTTCGATATGCTCGGAAAAATGAACGTTTTTATAGCAGTCTGCCACAAGCGAAGTAAGTTCCAGATCATGAGTTGCTGCAAATACGATGACATTCTTTTCTCTCAGGTACTTAAGAACTGCCATTGCAGCTGCTATACGCTCAGACGTATTTGTTCCCTTAAATATCTCATCAATAAAACATATAACCGGTCTGCCCGTAGCACCGGATGCATCCACTATCCTTTTTAAGGAATTGATCTCCGCCATAAAATAACTCTCACCCTTTAAGATCGAATCATTTACGGCAATGGATGAATAAATCGAAAACAGGGGTGCACCGTAAAAAGATGCGGGACATGTGGAAACCGTCTGGGCAAGTATTGCATTAACAGCGATCATTCTCATATAAGTGGACTTACCGCTTGCATTGGAACCGGTAATAAGCAGGCCACCGGCATTTTCCGCATCATTGGGTACAGGCTCTTCAAGAAGGGGATTGTAGCCGTTTTTGATTATGATCCCGGATCCGGCGGAAAATTCAGGTCTTACAAAACCGGCCTTGTTTTCGAGAAATACCCTGTATGAAGCAATTGAAAGGCACATATCGAGAAAACCGGCTTTATCATATGACGAAAGAACAGTCTCCTTCTGAGAATCAATCTTTCTGAGCAAAAACTCTGCAGCTATAAGGTCAAAATGAAAAAGCAGGTTAAGATAAGTGAAAACAAGCGAAAAAAGCCCGGCGGATGAATTGGATCCGGAATTTACAAGAAACGATGAAAAAGAAGTATTAAGTCTTATCTTCTTAAGATTTGCCCTAAGTTCTTCTATTATGCTGCCTGCGGGAGAATCTTTTTTAACCGGAAGCGAGTCTGCAATAGATGTCATCTTAACGATCATGGAAAAACCGGAAAGTATATCATCCGCTTTTTTTCTGATGGAAAAATAGGACGAAACCTGAACAAGAACGATCACTACGAAAAAAACTACTGCAATGACAGGCAAATAAAAAGCCATCACAGCAACAATGATATAGTAAATATCACAAAGAATATGGAAAAAAGGATTTAGAATATGGCCGGATCCGGTTATCTTGTTCAAATATCCCGGAAGGGAACCTGATTTAACAAATCCCAGCCTGTATAATGAAAGAGAAAGTTTTTCTCTAAGATCTTCATCTTCACTTAATTCACTGATCACACTGTCATTATAAATAAGTTCTTCTTTTGAAAGTGTAAGATCATGAAGCTGTCTGAAAAGGTACTCCTCACCTGGTGCCGAAAAACAATTATCCATCTGAAGAAAAATATCTTCCATTCCGGTATCGGACCATGTCAGATCATCAATATATTCACCTGAACTTTTTGAAGCCAGATGTTCTTCAAGAAGTAGTCTTAAACCTTTCCTTCTTTCTTCGGATAAATTTTTTACGGAGGCTTTTCCGTAAGAATCACGAATAAACGCCGCTGCTCTTCTTTTTTCTTCATTTTGCAGCCTGCGCCCGTTAATTGCCAATAATATGATTATGATTACTAAAAATACTAATCCGGTCATATACAAAAAATAATCCCTGCGATGAAGGTTAAACTACATGTAGTCTACGGTCACCGCAGGGATTTGAGATTAAAGAATGATGTACTTGATTATGAACAATACTGCAAGAACATACATAAGAGGCTGGATCTTCTTAGCGTTCTTGGTGAAGAGATTGATAACAACATAGGATATAACACCGATGCAGATACCGTCAGAGATGCTGTAAACAAGAGGCATAACAAGCATTGCAAGGAATGCGGGGATGCTCTCTGTAGGATTGCTGAAATCAATACCGGTAATTGCAGTCATCATAAGGAATCCGACAAAGATAAGTGCGGGTGCGGTTGCAAAACCGGGGATCGAAATAAAGAGAGGTGAAAATACAAGAGATACAAGGAAAAGAAGTCCGGTAACAACAGATGAAAGACCGGTACGTCCTCCTGCGGATACACCTGAAGAGCTCTCTACAAAAGTAGTGGTTGTTGAAGTTCCGAGAACAGCACCTGCACTGGTTGCGATAGCGTCAGCAAGAAGTGCGGGACGGATCCTGGGAAGTTTGCCGTCCTTATCAAGCATGTCTGCCTTGTCTGCGCATCCGATAAGAGTTCCGAGGGTATCGAATACATCAACAAAAAGGAAAGCGAACATGATAACTACGAAATCAAGAACGTTGAAGTTCTCGAAAGCTTCAGCAGAGAAACATGCACCGAAGGTCTGTCCGATAGCACCGAAATCAAACTCTGCAAGAGTTCCGGGAATGGTTGAATAGAAACCTGCTTCCGCGTTGGGAACATAAACTCCGCAAAGCTCGCAAATGATTCCGATGATCCAGGTTGCAAAGATTCCGATAAGAATGGAACCCTTAACTTTATTGATATAAAGAACAGAAATGATAAGCACACCGATAATGGTAAGAAGTGCCCAGATACCAACAGTACTGAAAGCACCGTTGAAATCAATGATGGTAACAAGAGTAGCTCCGTCATCAACAACGATCTTACCGTTCTGAAGACCGATGAATGCTACGAAAAGTCCGATACCTACTGAAACGCCTTTCTTAAGCTGAAGAGGAATGGCATTAAAGATTGCCTCTCTTACGGGAGTTACGGAAAGAACAATGAATATAAGTCCTTCGATAAATACTGCAAAAAGAGCAAACTGCCAGGAATATCCCATGGATCCGCATACGGTATATGCAAAATAAGCATTAAGTCCGAGTCCGGGAGCAAGGGCAAAAGGATAGTTCGCAAGAAGTGCCATGCACATGGTTCCGATAAATGCAGCAAGTGCTGTGGCAAGAAGAATTGCATGTCCGTTCATACCTGATGCTGACAGGATTGAGGGGTTGACGGCCAAGATATAAGCCATGGCCATGAAGGTTGTAATACCGGCAATAACTTCTGTCTTAACGTCGGTACCATTCTCCTTCAATTTGAAGAATTTTTCCATTTTGTACTCCTTTATTGTCGCTTCGGCGACATGTTTTATTTGAGACCAAAATCATTTTAATACACTTTGAAAATTTTACCAACAACATTTTTACTTAACAATTAAGTAAATCGCTTAAAATTGAGTATTATTTAGCATTTTGATATAATTAGGCACTGAAATACATTTTTAGAACCATTGATCAGGTGAATGATAATGAAAAAAGCCCAAAAAATAACGTCAATCTTGCTGACATTCCTTTCAGTCATATCTCTGGCTTCCTGCGGAAATAAT
>ONTX01000017.1 GCA_900320825.1 uncultured Lachnospiraceae bacterium
CCCCTTATGCCCTTATCGGATACAGTGGGTTTTGTGCCTATATTGGTAAGTCCCCTGTATTTTTTTCCGCCAATGATCACATCCGATGTATAGACACCGTTTGGAGGAAGGAGTTTATCATCTTCGGGAATCAGATTGATGGTGGGAAATCCAAGGCCCGCCCCCATTTGATTGCCGTGAACCACCGTTCCAAAGATAAAATAGGGAATTCCCAGAAGTTCTTCCGCTTCTTCCATTTTGCCGGAAAGGATCAGTTCCCTTATCAGCGTGGAGCTGACTTCATACTCCGGACCTTTATCCCCTATACTGACACTGATCTTTTCAATGATCCTGACATCAATACTGTTTTCCTCACCGTACTTTTTTAAAAGTGCGCTGTTTCCTGCTCCTTTGTTTCCGAAAGAAAGATCCTCTCCCGCAGCAATAAGCTCGGCTCCCATCTTTCCCACCACAAGTTCATCCAGGAAGTTAACCGGTTCCATTCCCGCGGTCTGTGCATCAAAAGGAAACTCAACCAGTATGTCGATCCCCTTCCTTTCCAGAAGGACTCTTTTTTCCTTTCTGGTGGTAAGCAGACCTTTTTCTTTTCCGAAAAAAACCGAAGGCGCCGGATCAAAAGTGAAGATACAGGATTTTAATCCATCCTTTGCAATCTCCATGAGAAGCCTCTGATGTCCGATATGCACACCGTCAAATTTACCGATGGCTACGGCTGTGGGGCTGCTTATATAAAATTCTTTTGTACCTGATATTATTTCCACTTTTAAAACATTTTATCCGGTTTGAACATTCCGGTCTTCGGGTCAAAATCATAAACTGCCGCAAAAGAATCATTCGAATGATATACTCTGACCTTCTGCTTTGTATCAAAAGCTGCATCCCCCGCAAGGTCACCTGTCTGTAATTTATTACCGTTTAAAAGAAGTTTTTCCGATGTATCTCTGACAGTTACCGCAGGAAGATCGGAAAAGACCTTATCAACGGGAACGAGAAGATCCTTAAGACCCTCTTCATTACCTTCATCCCTGAGTTTTTTTATATCGGAAAGATATACCGCATCAGAGATTAAAAAAGGACCAACCATGCTCCTTACAAGAGACTGCATGCATCCGCCGCAATTAAGCTTTGCGCCTATATCATCGCAGAGACTCCTTATATAGGTTCCCTTGGAACAGAGAACTTTAAACTTTACAACAGGAAGCGATATATCGAGTATTTCTATCCTTCGGATATTTATCTTCCTGGTTTTTCTCTCAACGCTCTCACCGCTTCTTGCAATATCGTAAAGTCTCCGTCCGTCCACTTTGAGTGCCGAATACATGGGAGGCATCTGGTCGGATTCACCAAGAAAACTCATTACAGCGTCTTCGATATCGCCAATATTCAAACTTGCGGCGGCAGTTTCGTTTCCGCCTGTTACATCCCCCGTAACATCCAGTGTATCTGTCGTTCTTCCCAGAAGCAGTTCAGCTATATATTCCTTATCCCAGTCGGTGATCATGCCGCAGACTTTAGTGGCTTTACCGAAAGCCACGGGCAGAACTCCGGTTGCCATGGGATCAAGAGTTCCAGTGTGCCCGCATTTTCTCTGTCGGTACACTCCTCTTGCCACCGCAACAACATCAAAGGAGGTGTATCCCGCCTCCTTTGATATGTTAAGTATTCCGTTAATACCCGGATCAGACATCCTTTGCGTCTTCCTCCGAGGCACCTTCCAGCTGCTTTTCTATATACTTGGAAAGATTGTTTACACAATCGTAAACAGTTCCCGACATATTGCAGCCTGCAGCCCTTGCGTGGCCGCCTCCGCCGTATCTTTCAGCAATCTTGGCCACATTGACTTTCTCAGATGACCTTAATGAAACCTTGTAAACCTGATTCTCTGTTTCGTACATAAAAATAGAAACATCGACACCGCGGATATTACGAAGCTGGGAAACGATGCCCTCAAAATCCTTACTGGAAACTCCGTAAAATTCCTGGGTCTTCCTGTCCACCCAGCTCACTACGCATCTTCCGTCCATGAACTTAACGCTCTCCATGAGACACCTTCCCAGGATCTGGGACTGGAGATATGTCTTTTCATAAAAACATCTCTGGATAAGAGCAGAAAAATCAAACCCGTAAGTCATAAGTTCGGCAGCCGCTCTCATGGTATCGGGAGAAGTGCATGAATACTGGAAGACACCGGTATCGGTAACAATACCTGTATAAAGACATCTTGCAACATCGGCATCAACGTATTGTTTGTCAAAAAGCTTATAGAGCAGTTCGCAGGTTGAACTTATATCAGGTTCAACCTCATTTATATCTCCGACGCCTTTTTTGTTGCTCTCATGATGATCGATATTGATGCGTTTTTTTGCCTGGTCGAAGTACTTTCCGGCGATGCCCAGTCTCTCCCTGTTACAGTCGAGCGAAAAGTAAACATCGAAAG
>ONTX01000299.1 GCA_900320825.1 uncultured Lachnospiraceae bacterium
CGTCCAGCCCATGCCCTACAAGTACGTGAAGACCTGGTTCGAGGACCGCTTCCCCTACTACTCCGACCAGCCCACCTTCGACGCTGATGGCTTTGTGATCAACCCCGTGACCCTGAACAACCTGAAGGACATGGTTCAGGAAGTGACTGCGGCGAACCAGATGGCGGTCATCGACGCCGAGCCGATTGTGGCTGAAGTGGCGTAAGCCGTCCACTCAATGCCTGCGCGAAGGGGGTGAGAGCCAGTATGAAACAACTGAATAAACTGAAAAGATGGGAGCGATGATGTTTGCTTCCATCTTTTGTATTATCTGGTTGAAATGATCGTTGATTGGAAAATTATAAAAAATTATTATATAATATATATAGAAGATGAGGGAAGACAATAGTCTTAAAGCTTATCTTCAAATAAAATTATTATGAAGGAGCCCGCGCCGAAATAAAGCGTGGGGCAAAAAAATGAATTATTATTCTGTTACCCCTGTTGCAATCTGGTTGCGATTTAGCAGTTATGAAGAAGAGGACAATACTTGCACCTACGAATATTGCAGAGATTTCTATGTGTCCCTTCGTCCTGAAGATATGCTGAGTGACATTGATCGTATCGTAAATGTATTAAGTTTGGATGAGAAAAACAGATTTGACCTGTTGAGGATGATTAATAACTATCAAAAAAATGAATCAGGAGAACAAGGAGAACTGTGGGGATCAAATGGCCATTACTATGTTATCGAGATGAATTTCGTCTATTTCTTGGCTAAGCGAGAGAATGAGACAATCAGCTTTTCCGAAGCACTGGCTCTAGAAAAATCATAAAGCTCTCATAGATAAATCAAACAACGGAAGCGGGTCACGGCGCTTCCGCTGTTTGCTGTCTGTATTAATGATAATCTATTTGAACTGTCCCCTGTTCTTGCGAAACCATCTTGAAGTGTAAAGGAAAGTATGGTATAATACTTTCATTACAATCAGGAGGTTTTCTGATGGCTGTTCAGTACAACAAACTATGGAAGCTCTTGGTTGACAAGAAGATAAGCAAAGCAGATTTGCGCAGACAAGCTGATATTTCATCCAATACAATGACAAAGCTGCGCAGGGATGAAATGGTTGCGTTGCCGATCCTTGACAGGATTTGCGAAACTTTGGATGTTGATTATGGAGAAATTATAGAGCATGTGAAGGAAGAACAAGTTACGACACATTGACATATCTGTCCGATAGGAAACGTTAATCATGGCAAGAATATACGGAAACAATCGCAAAAGTGACCAATGGAAAAAGCAATAATGCCGACTAGCAAGGGGAAGAATAGAAATGGCAAAAAAACAGTCTGTTGAGCCGAATATAGCTGATAAGGCAAATGGCTGGCTTCACTATGTAGATAAAAAGATCACTGTAGTAAAAACAAATAGATCTGAATAGAGATTAGACTAGCATGCAACCATTTTTTCATGAAGGTTCTCTGATTCACACACAAAATCACTAGAATTGATAATACCATAATGTACTATTAGCAACTGAACTACATCAGAAAGTAGGTCATGTCGGATGGCAAAAGCTCAGATTAATAAAATAATATACTTTGATAAAGAAACAATTCGAAATATTCTCCAACAACGGGAAAAGGGACAAGTGGAACACAAAACTGGTTTTGCCTCGACATTACAGAATCAAGGTAGCCTTGGCATGGAAATGTCGTCTAAAATTAAGCTAGAAGTACCCTTTTTAGCAAGGCTGTCATTCCTGGTTTCAGGAAAACTAGAAACTTCTTTCATAACTAAAATGGATAATGTAACTACCATATCATCGACTGAAATATCCGAATTTGAGAAAATAAAACCTGCACTGAAATGTTTGACGGATGTAATTCTCTTTGATATCGAGAACTCTTCAACATGTATTAGAGCTGCTGGTGGTTATCTTCGCATTTTGAAAGGCGGGATTGACGGCGTTGATACACGAGAATTCAAAACAGTAATGGAAAACTATGATGGATATGATACATACAAGATTGATGAATCGAATTATGTCCGATTTAATAATTCTGCCTTTGTCAGTAATTATAAACGAAATGATCTACTGACAACTAGAATGACCCTCTACTGTATTCCGGTTGGTTTGTTTACAAAAGATAGATTTGACTTTCTGAAGGAGATAGCAAAAATGCAAGAAGTATTATCTTCAGCAGATGGGAATCGGTCTCTGGCTGACATCTATCCTCCATCCACTAATACTACGGACCCTACAAAAGAAGAACAACACAAAGGCAAGAATGGTGAACAAGTTACGCTTTATGACGTGGTGTATGCTTGTATATCGACAGGAGAAAAGGACAAATGAGAAACTATCATATAATAATCGGTTCAAAAACATACTTTGAAAAAAAGATAGCAAATCTTCATATGAATGATGACGTAGGTTATTTCTTGGATCTAGTAAAGGAAGCAGATGCTGATAAACAAAGGGGACATTTGTTCTCAAATTATGCAGAAGTACTTATCCTAAAGAACGACAATTATCACGGTATTGTTGAAACAGCACATGATCGATTAGGTGCGCTAATAGAAGAATTAACGACTGATGATGCTGAGATATATATACAGAATCCGCCTCGTGTATTGCGAGATTACTTAAGTGAGATGTTTCAGCGCAACGAAATCAGCTTAGACGAGAACAGCGAGCATTATATTATGCAACGAAATGCGGCAGAATTCGTATTAAATATCAAAGATATTTCTACACATATTGTTGGTCAAGAGTCAGCCATTGAGGATATAAGTAAAACCATGTGGTATTTAACTTCTATCGAAAGAAAGAAGCCATACGTTGTTATGCTTTATGGGAATAGTAGCCTTGGAAAAACTGAGTTAGTGAGAGAGATTGCCCGTTGCTTTTTTGGTGGTAAGTTTCTTGAGAAGCATCTTTCTATGTTCAAGAATAGCAATTATGCAGAATACTTCTTTGGCAATCAACCCAATAGACGCAGTATAGGATTTGATTTACTGGAGCGAGAATCTAATCTGGTTTTCTTTGATGAACTGGATAAATGCCCTGAGCATTTCTATTCAGCTTTCTATACTCTTTTTGATAATACAACATTCAAAGATTCGACGTATGATGTAGATATATCAGGCATTATGATTGTTCTAACATCAAATTATAAATCCTTAGATGAAATGAAGAAGAGTCTTGGTCTCCCGATCTTCTATCGGATTGACAAGATGATTCACTTTAAGGATTTTTCTATTGATGTTATTCACCAAATCGTACTCAATGAGATCGAATCAAGGAAAGATGAATATAAGGATTTTCTTACACCAGAAAGAGTATATGCAGCAGTAAGCCCGCACATTAAAGCTAAAGGGGAAAATGCAAGAACAATCAAGTATAAAGTACAGAAAATCATTGAGGATTTGTTGTTTCAAGAAGTAGAAGACAAGCTATAGAAATGAGGCTGCTATTCCATAAGCTTCAGATATTTATAAATGCTCGGCCTGCTTAACCCACACAGCATCGCAAACTCCGTAAGGGGACACCGGTGACGGGGACACCGGTGACGGTTCTCATGTATCCGTCCCCGGTGTATCCTTTTATTCCGGCATATCATCCCTGCTCACCCCAGCACGCAATCCAGGGCCATCATCACGGTGAAGCCCAGGGTGAACATCAGCATGCCGAGGTTGGAATGGGCGCCGGCCTGGGTTTTGGGGATGAGCGTTTGCGTGTTGAATCAAAGTCCGGCGCTTTACCAAATGACCTCAACGCCGTAACGGTCCATTTTGCCATCAGATGTGATCAACGGCAGTTTTTCAAAGATCGCCTGGCAGATGATCAGGCGGTCAAA
>ONTX01000485.1 GCA_900320825.1 uncultured Lachnospiraceae bacterium
CTGCTGAACTCTCTGCCCCTTGAAAAAGCAAAAAAACTTGAGACCGTATCCCTGCTGCTCCTTACAGCTTCGGTGGTGGTTATCTTTAAGGTGATAGCGGAATGAAAACCGGTTTGCAAAAACTGAATAAATGGGACGGGATCGTTCTCTCGTTTTCTGCGTTATCCTTTGTTTTTTGCGTGCTGACTGTATTGGACACCGTGAGGGCAACGGGAACGGGATATTTTATGTTTTTGGGTACCGGCATGCTCACGAGAGAGTCGTGGGATATTGTGTGTGCCGTTTTTATTTTGGTACTGATCTTTATCCTTGTTCTTGCGGCAACTTATATCATGCATGGAAGCCTTACGGATGCTGCGTTTTTTTTCATCGCAAACGGGGCTCTTACGGAATATGTGAGACCGGATAAGATCCTTGCTCCTTTCACCGGCGGAGATGTGCTTGACAGATATGGTGTATTTTTCAGGATCGTTGATTATCTGCCCATGTATCTGACGGGGATCATTTTTCTGTTGCTGATGCTTATGGCCGGTGATGGGGAGAAGTATAAAGGAATGGTGATAAAAGCATCCGCCGCTTCGGGCATACTGATCACCCTTTCACTTATTATAAATAATGCATTTGAACTCTTTCTATTTGCCGCAGGATATGTGCTTCTTTTTCCGCTTATAGCACTTGGCGCGGGAAAGGAAAAAAGAGCATTCGTACCGGCATCTGCAGTATTTTTTGTGTGTATGATATGGCGGCTATACAGTGCCATGGCACTTTACTGATTTTTGTATATCCGGATCAGAGGACGATAAATGAGCATTAAAAAAATATCAAAAGAAAACAAATCTATTATAAAGACCATGGCAGGATCCGTGCTTTCCATCGCAGGGATTTATCTTGCCATGGATCATGCCGGCTTTTCACGGGGGCTTTACTGGTATACCTTTTTCTTCATACTGATCCCTTTTATCTTTTTTGCCCAAAAAGATCTATGCAAACTGCAGGAAACCGACGGCGGGGAGTCTTCGAAGATCCTCAGGTATTCCCTTGTTTTCGGATGGCTTTTCGGTATCTGTCTTGATATGGGTTATCAGCTCCAAAAATCCGACCTTACTCTTCCCGGATTGAAGGGCAAACTCATAATCGCTTTTACCGGCATTTGTCTTTCGATTTTGTTTTTACCTGTGACATACAGGCTTTTCAGGCTTGCGGCGGGGCTTTACGTATTTAAGAAAAATCCTGAGTATACAAAGAAGGGGTGCAGGAAAGTCTTCTTTATTTCCCTGGCTGTAATAGAAGCCTGCTGGATTCCTGTGTTTCTTGCATTTTATCCCGCGGTCATGAGTTATGATTTCAACAGACAGAGCCAGGAAGCGCTGAAGGGCTTTATATGGTTTTATGATTATCAGCCCCTTGCACATACATTTCTTATAAGACAGTTTTTGCTGCTGGGGATAAAACTGGGAGACCTGGGACTTGGTATGGCATGGTATTCGGTATTCCAGAGTCTGATCCTTGCATACGCCATCAGTGCTGGTCTTGTCTATGTGTACAAAAGATCCGGCGTAAAACCGGTTATCTTCTGGATTTTGTTTTTTGCACTTCTTCCTTTTAATCCGGTTCTTGCCATATCAGTTACCAAGGACATTATCTTTTCCGCATTTTTTGTTTTTGTCATTATCCTTGCTTACAAGATGAATGAAGGAACAGCCGGTCCGGGCACATATGTTCTTTTCGTTTTATGCGGTATTGTGAATATCCTTTTCAGAAATAATGCAAGGTATGCGCTTTTGTTTTTGATCCCTGCATTTTTGATCACCGGTAAAACCCTTAAGAAAAAGATTCTGTATGCATCCATAACCCTTGTCATGATCGTCTGCGGAATATGTTCAAAGGCCATGATACTGAAAGGTATGAATGGTATAAGGGGCAGCAGGATGGAGATGTACAGCGTTCCCATCATGCAGATGTTCAGGGTGGTTCATTATCAGGAAAACAATCTTACCGAAGAGCAGAGCCGGATCCTTCACAAATATATAGCTGATGAAAGCTGGGGCAAATACTATCCCTATATCTCCGACGGATTCAAGGCAAGTGTCAATGCGGATGAATGGTACGGAGATCAGATCGTGCTTCTGAAGGATTATCTGAAGATCGGAATGGCTTATCCCAACGATTATATAGATGCGTTTCTGGTTCTGACAGCCGGAGACTGGTTCATAGATGACAAGACCCATGCGGAAATGCTGGAAGTGGGAGATGACTCCGGGCTCGGTCTTATCTACACATTTAACGGATCAAAAAGCGAAGTGCTTCCGGAGGGCATAGAGTCGAAGGAATATGTTCCGAAACTTCACGGCATCTACTGTCATATATTAAACGGAAATTCATATTATGACTGGCCCGTTGTTTCCATACTGTTCAAACCGGCGCTGTATCTCTGGGTGCTTATATATACGCTTTTTGCCGGAATATACAGACGGAACAAAAAGTTCATCATAGTCCTTGCATATCCTTTCTTTTACATGCTCACCATGCTGCTGGGTCCCTGTGTGAACTTCAGATATGTCTATCCCTTCATTGTTGCGACGCCTATATTCATAGCCATGGCACTGTTCGAAAAAAAGCCGGAGGAGTAGATCATAAAAACATTAATCGTTGATATGAATGAAACATACCCGGATGATCTTGCGGAGGTGATCCGCGAAGAAAGCGCCGGAAATGAGGTCCACAGGATCTCCATGAGGGATATTCCCGGCAGGGATATGTACTGCAGCGATGAAGCTGAAAGCAGGATCCGGGAGCACCTTGAACAGTTACCAGGTGCAGCATATGGTATTCATTTTATCGACTCCGGAAACTATCACTACCTTTCCAGGATATTCACATCTTTTATAAAAGAAAAATATGATCTGGTGCTGATAGATCATCATACCGATATGCAGGAAACAGCTTTCGGAAAAATCTTAAGCTGCGGGTCCTGGGCTTCGGAAGTTCTTGAAAAAGACGAAAACCTGAGAAGCCTTACTTTATGCGGACCTGAATCTGCGGAGGGAGGCAGGCGGTTTGACATGGAAGCTTTCGGAAAAAAAGTGCCATGCATGATGTTCGGAGAAGAAAGTGCAGATCCCGGTATCCCACTGTACTTTTCTGTGGATAAGGATGTGCTTTGTGAGGATGAGTGTGTGACTAACTGGGATCAGGGTGATCTCGCACTTTCCGAGCTTGGTGAGCTGATAAAAATTTTTTCAGCCGGGAGAAAAGTGATCGGTGCAGATATATGCGGAGGCGTATCCGTATCGGATCCCGCATGGAGCGATGAAGCACTTGAAAAAAATACCGCATCCGATATTTATTTATACCGTCTGATCTCAGGTCTTATGGAGGCTGATGAGAGAAACTGAGCGGAGGCTTTATTGTTACCCGTAGAATTTAAAAACAATATGATAAATCTCATCGGCGAGGATGAGTATCTTCTTCTTGAAAGATCCTATTCGGATGATAATGTCCGGGCACTCAGGCTAAACACCCTGAAAAAAATACCCGATGACGCTGCAGATCTTGTAAGTTTATTCAGTCTTGAGAAAATGTCCCGGCATGAAACGGGTTATTATTTCGGATCTGACGTTTTTCCCGGAAGAAGTCCCTTTCATGATGCGGGGGCATATTATATACAGGATCCCGGGGCAATGATACCGGCGGGGCTCTTAATTGAGAGCAGACATTTTGCCCCGGAAAAGAAAATGAAGATCCTTGATCTGTGTGCTTCTCCCGGAGGAAAATCCACACAGATTGCGGACGCCATGAAGGGTGAAGGTCTCCTTGTCTGCAATGAGATAAACAGATCAAGGGCCGAAGTCCTTTCCCAGAATATCGAGAGAATGGGCATAACCAATGCCATAGTCACGAATGAAAGTCCTTCAAAGCTGGCGGAATATTTCGAAGGATATTTTGATGCGGTTATAGTGGATGCGCCCTGTTCCGGTGAAGGGATGTTCAGGAAAGACCCCGGTGCCGTAAGTGAATGGTCTCCTGAAAACGTTGAAATATGCATTGAAAGACAAAGACAGATCCTGGATGAAGCCTATAAAATGCTCCGTCCCGGCGGGGTCCTCGTCTACTCCACCTGTACATTTGAGCGGGGTGAAAACGAGGATACCGTAGCTGCGTTTTTGTCCGCCCACCCGGATATGAAAACCGAAGATACTTCTTTTTTTAAGGATAAGGCAGAGGGACTTTCAGATGGCCTGGCGGGTATGACGGATACCGTAAGGGTATGGCCCATGCATTTCAGGGGTGAGGGACAGTTTGCGGCTCTTATGGTAAAGGAAGGCGATGGCGAAGGAGGGATTTCCCTTAAGGGCTACGAGATGCCTTCGGTCATAAAGGATAAAAAAATCCTTGAATCGTTTTTAAAAGATAACCTGAAAGAGGATGCAGCGGGAAAGATCAGAGCATCCGAAAAAAGGTTCAGGCTTTTTGGAGACAATCTTTATATAATGCCGGAAAATGCACCGGGTCTTTCGGGACTTAAGGTGTTAAGAAACGGACTTCATCTTGGAACTTTCAAAAAGGACAGATTTGAGCCTTCCCATGCTTTTGCGCTGTCTCTTGAGGAAAGCGATGTCAGGTGTTTTGTAAGAATATCCGAAGATGCCGCCGAAGAATATGTGCACGGAATGACACTTGAGGGTGAAGGCAGCGGCTGGTGTCTGGTGACAGCCTGCGGGTATTCCATCGGCTGGGGAAAGGCATCAGGCGGGAGGATAAAAAACCATTATCCGAAGGGACTCAGAATTCAGTGACTGACAATAGGGTTGAAATAGTTTTTGAAAACGAAAAATACATGGTAATCAGGAAAAGAGCCGGGATCGCCGTTCAGACAGCATCTGTGTCATCTCCCGATGTGTGCAGCATTCTTAAAAATCACCTGGGAGGCGGGTATCTGGGAGTTATCCACAGACTTGACCTTCCGGTTGAGGGACTCCTTGTTTTTGCAAAGGATAAAA
>ONTX01000301.1 GCA_900320825.1 uncultured Lachnospiraceae bacterium
CTGATCTTATCACCTGTTCTTCGATTCTCTCTATATTTCATTCGATATCCCTACCATATCTATCGTATCCTGTTTCATCGTTCCCCCTGTTATTTATGATCACCTAATGTATCTACCTTTTCTCTCTTATCATTTTATGCATCCTAGTACAGTCAAAATTACCACTCTTAACCAATGTCCCATCAATGCAAATATAACCTAGTTTTTCATAAAAAGATATGGCCTCAACTCTGCTGTCTATGACTATTTCATCATATCCGAGTTCTATTATCCATTTTTCTGCTTCATCCACTACTTTTCTTCCGATGCTCTTACCACGGTACTCAGGAAGCACTACTACCCTCCCGATTATCACTTCTGTCGCGCTTATCTCATAAAACCTGCATGTTGCAATCGGATATCCGTCGTCCAGCAGAACAATATAGCGCGTCCCATCGGCGTCATGTTCATCAAATTCTTCTCGTAATGATATATGATGCTGCCTGTTCATCCCCTGAATGCGAACGGAATATGCACCGGCACGCTGCCATTCTTCTTCCGCACGGATTACTTCGTATTTATTCATTGGTCTATAATACCTATCTTCAACTAATTCCTTACAAAATGATCTACTATCATCCGTTGTACCTGTCTCGAAATGCCTATTACAACATATTCAAATCCATGTTTGCTTTCACATTTTATATAGTGCAACCCCTGACGTTGACCTTCTTCGCTTATTAGCTTCACCCATACACCATCAACAAATTTTTCAGACATATACCCCATATTTGTAAGATATTCCATTATACTTTTAGATGTAACTCTCTTCGACTTTGTTTTGTCTCGCAAATTATTTAGCTTTTCTTTTATTTCACCAATTTGCATCGAATCTTCATACTCAAAATTGACTGCATCTTCAGGGCTGATCCAATAATCCGGCTTCGATCTCCCCTTATTCTTCTTAATTATATCTTTCTCAATAGTCACAGTCTCTTCTATCTTAAGTGTATCATCAAGTATATTATTTTCAAATTCAGATGATGCATCACGAAATTCCTCATTCACGCTCTTCATCAGATTTACATCCTGACATTATCAGTAGATGATTCGTCCAGCTCAATTGTGTCACCATTGGTGACACTTTTTCATTTTCCGCATAAAGCTCATAGAATTGCTTCATTCTGTATAAGCCTCTGCGATTAAATCCCTTGATTCCTGGAAAACGATC
Organism: uncultured Lachnospiraceae bacterium; assembly: GCA_900320825.1. Classification (GTDB taxonomy): domain Bacteria; phylum Bacillota; class Clostridia; order Lachnospirales; family Lachnospiraceae; genus AC2028. The sequence goes on from ONTX01000301.1 coordinate 1,211, forward strand.
TTGTATGTATTCCGAAAGTGAGTCTATATAGCCATCCCCATAAGAAGCCTCCTTCGAACGTTCAGAAAGAAATTTACCCACGGCTTGATACATAAGTATCAGTTCTTCATTTACCTTACGAAAAGCATTTTCTTTGGCCTGATTTATTATATCAACGACCTGATCAAAACTTTTATCCATTTCATTCATATAACTGTCTCCTATAAACGTGTCACCAGTGGTGACATTTTCTAAATAAATTGTGCTCCTGTTTATTTATCTGCAAAATCACTCATTAGAAAATATCCGAGATTATCTTATATTTCTTATCAAGATATTCCTTTATTTCAACCATCGTGACTTCTCCACGCTTTTCCTTTTCAATGTATTCCATAAAGTCCTGCGTAGGCTCCAAACCAGCTCCCCTAACCATACCTACCGCATAATCCCATGCCTGTGTGTTAGTCATTTATAATTCTCCCCTTAATTCTATTCGTATATTTCATTCATCACTGTAACAGTTAAAAAACATAATATTTCTCAAGTGCCTTATCCGCACTGGCTATCAGTTTCTTGACATCATCATCCGTTAGATTCTTTATTATATCCCTATCAAGCTGTATGATTCCGATATTCTTCGAATGATGCATAAATCCCATATCTTCAAATCTTTTAAAAGGCATCGATAGAATTAAGTTCTCAACATCCTTATTTGAATACCCACCTTTTGTAAATATACATGGCTTCTTTTCCGGAGGCAGTCCTGATTGTTTCCTGTTTTCATAAAACTCGGTGAATCCACCGACTACATCCTCAAGCCTTGCCTTCCCGTCCTCATCCATAAAGTCAAGAAAAGCTTTTATAAATACGGGCTTATAGGAGTAGCTCATCTGCATCTTCTCAGCCATTTCCATGAATTTGGTTTTCCTGTTTGCTGCTGTTATCTGCTCCCAGCCAAACTGTTTACAGTATTCGGAAACCCTGCCGGGAAGGAAGTAGTTAAAATATCTTTTCTCCCCAATCGGCACCTTAAGATCCGGTACAATCTTTTCTTCCCGGACATATCTGTCAATGGTCTCACTTTGTGCGCTGACTCGTCTTGTCAACTCAAGCTGTGATATCATATCCTTTGCCTGCTCCTGCCAGTTAAACAGATCCACCGGTTCATAGTCAACAGCATGCACAGGATAATCTATTAATGCTTCCGGCTTCTCACCCTTATTAAAGAGTTCATTTTCCCACTTAATATCCTTCTTCTTTCCAAGCACCAAACCACCGGGATAATACTTTTCTATATTGAATAATCTGTGCATCGAATACGGGCAGTTAAATGCATTGGCATTATCGACAAAGTCAAATACCATCAACTGTTCTTTACCTTCGCATGTACGCATCCCTCGCCCCAGTTGCTGCATATATATGGTTTTTGACATTGTAGGACGAGCCATAAACAATACTTCCGTATGCGGGCTGTCCCATCCTTCATTTAAAAGGTCACAGGCGCAAAGTACCTTAAGCTTCTTATTCTCATAATCTTCAAGGATACTCTTTCTTTCATATTTGCCTGTACTTCCGGAAACACTTTTTGCTTCCACACCGTTTTGCCTGAATAGCTCCGCTACCTCTTCCGCATGCTTGACCGATGTGCAGAAAACCACAGTGGATCTATTTTTTACGTATTCAAGGTATGTGTCAACGATAAGCCTATCCCTTCCGGGAACCCTGATCCTTGCTTCCAGATCCAGAGCATTATACTTAAAGCCGTTGATCCTCACATCTCTAAGATCTATATTGGTTTTTATCCTGATACATCTTGCCGGGACAAGAACTCCCCTTTCAACTGCTTCCTGTATATCCAGCTTGTGAGCAACCTTTTTAAATATATCAAGAAGATCTTCACCATCTGCCCGTTCCGGTGTGGCTGTCAGTCCAAGTGTAAAGCTTGCTTTAAAATATGCCAACAGTCTTTGATATGTATCAGCAGAAGCATGATGACATTCATCTATGATGATATAGTCGAATTCATACGGATCAAAATCATCAAGATTTCTTGTCACACTTTGTATGCTGCCGCACACAACTTTTGTATCCTTATCCCGTTTATCATCTACATATTTGCCGCAGCTTGCCTCAGGCCATAGTTTAGTGAAATTATCAAATCCCTGTTCAACAAGTTCTTTGGTATGAGCCAGAAAAAGAGTCCTCTTTCCTACCGTCTTGGCATCCAACACACCTATAGCAGATTTACCGGATCCGGTTGCCCCCTGAACAAGTGCTATGCTTTCACCATCTATTCTCATTTGAGATAGATTCGCCAGTGCATCTTCCTGATGTTGCCTTAGCTTAATAACCTTCCCTGTCTGGGATGGCATGTTTTCATCAAACAGGAACAAGATAGGTGTTGTTCCGAGAAATGTGATCAACTCTGATTTAACCCTTTCCGGAGTTTTCTCAATCTGATCATCCGTCCAACGATATACCTTCCAGCCATCGTAGATCATGCTGTTCTGCTTTAGAAGGTCATCAATATACTTATCTGATGAAACCTTTGAAGGATCATGCCAGGTCCTACCATCAACCTCAAAAGCAATCTTTCCTAAATTACTTTTTATGGCAAAATCTATGCTTCTGTTCTTCCCATAAATGTCGCAAAATGGGAACTGCAAATATACGTATTGTCCTTTTTCAGGTCCAAACACGTCACAAAATAGCTGTATAAACTTTTCTTCTGCACCGGAATTGCCGGCGTTAACTGCAAGAGAATTCATAAATATCTCCATTGCTGCTTTATAATTCCTCTAATTCTATTGTACCTGCCGTATCCCACGGCACTTTGGAAACTGAGAACATCCATAAAATTGATTTCCCTTTTTATCCCCTTTTGTTGCTGTTCGTAACACCATCGGAGCTCCGCACTTAGGACAGGTCAGTATGTTAGATTCTGTTGATTTTTCATTCACATTTGGACTCTCTGACTTTTGTTCATCAAGCATTTTTCGATATTTCTCAACATAATCTACCGGATTTGTTTTATTTCTGTCCAAGAAGAAGCGGGCAGCCTCTTCCATATCTTTTTCAGAATAAAGAACACTATCCTTAGCATTATCCTTATTCTTGATATATGCTACAAGCTGGTCAGCTCTTAATACTTTCTCTTTAATCTCTTTCTTTGCATATTTATCATTGAGAACTGTCTTTGGATTAGCTAACACTACAATTGCATGATAGTTTTCATCAAAGTTCTTTTCAAACAGGGCTTTTGTTATCAGATTCTTTGTTTTTATCCTTATGGATTTTATAAGTTCCTTATGTCTTTCGTTCTGCGTTATAGGTGAATATATACCTTCTTTATATGTTTTTCCTTTATATTGATACGATCTTATAAAGCTTCCACTATTATTTATCTCTATATTTCCATACAAATTTTTACATTCAATTATATAGACATTCTTTCTTGTTATAATCAGATAATCGATCTGCGCTTTTAATCCCTCATCCTCAAGGAACAGATCATGCAATACATACATCGGTATATGACTATTCTCCAATTCAAAATGTACTTGCTTTTCTCCCAGTATTCCGGCTTCTACTCTGTTTATCTCCAAATCAATGCTATCCAATGCATCTCTAGACAACTGTGTTTTCAATTCCTTCAACGCAGAAAGCTGCTTGTCTGCCTCACTATCTTCTTTTATAAATACAGGATTTTTAATCTTATCAAACAGTCCCATTATTTACTGCCTTTCTCTTAACTTCTTTTTTGCTTCATTATCCAAATTATCATATTCAGTTTCTGTAGTATTCAAGTCTCGTAATATGCTATGACAATTTGTGCATCTAATCCTCTTGCCGGAATCAACCACCTTAAACAGCTTTTTACAGCTATCGCAATAATACATATATCGCTCCGTTCGACTATTACTTTCCGGCTTCCATTCTTCCTTAGAGGCCTTCATCAGCGCATTAAGCTTACTTATAAGAATCTCCTTCTCATTACTGCCGGTAGTTGAAAACCTTATATATGGTATATTATACGTTTCAAAGATATGATTTTTCAACACATCTCTGCCAGCCTGTATTGTACCCTTATTATGATACGCATAACCATCGACTTCTATTGCCAAGACCATCTTCTTAGTAACACGGTTGACTACACTGAAATCGATATGAGTACAGGGATGAACTGCATATCTTCTCTCCTCTTCATTTAGTAGAGAAACATCTCCTATAAGATTTCTAAGGGACATATGGCAGAGTACTTCCAGTTCAGGATAATTACACTCCTCGATTACCTCTTGCAGCAGTCCATACATAAGATTTTCCGAAGCATATTCTGAAACTTGTTTTATTCTTTTCAACTTCTCCTGAAACATATCCGTATATTGAGAATAAAGATAGTCAAATACTGACTTAATGCTACTCTTTTCAACTTCAAAATTATTGTATTTTATATACTCTATCAGATCATGAATGTTTCCAGCGGTTTCATTTCCTGTACTTACCACAAGCAACCTCTTTTTCGCTCGCGATACAGCAACGTTGATCAGATTGGGATCATCGGAAAAAGCATTATATGTGTTATCTACGGTAGATATAATAATCGTGTTTTCCTCCCGTCCCTGAAACTTATGCACCGTATCTATTTTCATTTCTTCCGGTAATTCTCTTCTGAGCTCATTAACCTGGTCCCTATATGGCGTTATAATACCAACCTCTCCATTAGAAGAATCAACATCTTTCAATATCTCAGATTTGATAACATCTATCTGCCTCTGATTATAGTGACCCCTTGCATGATTTCCTTCATTAGTCAAATATGCCTTTAAAACGTCCTGCTCACCCTTATCCTCCGTCATAATCACAAGGCGCCCCTGATAAAACTTCTGATTACAAAATTCTATAATCTTGGGATGACATCTATAGTGTTCCCTTAACATTACTTCAGGTGCTCCTGATATTGTTAGAAGAACTGACTTAAGAAAACTGTTTGTATATGAATAATGCTTACTAACCCTATATCTCTCTAATATCTCATTGGCAATCGCTTCATCATCCTTTGTCAACACATTCGGAAGCTGCATCATATCCCCTACCACAACAGCATTTCTGGCAGAATACAATGCCAAGGCTCCTGTCGCAACATCTACCTGTGAAGCCTCATCCATTATGACGTAATCATATACAACCGGCATAAGCCTGCTGCCAAGAGTATTCTTTGCTGAAAACGTTGTACTGAGTATGACCGGATACTCCCTTAAGACATCTGCTCCATTTTTCCATAAATCCTCATTATCAAATACTTTTCGATTTTTATACACAGAATACCTTATAGCCAGACAATTCTTCAGATACTCCATGGATGTATTCGACAGATTATCAAGAAGCTCTCTGTCTTTATTCATTTCTTTTGATATGAATTCAAGTCTGCTGATAATCTCTTCTTTACGTCTCACATAATATGAATCCTGAAGCCAATCAATAATACTACCAAGATTATCAAGATTGGTTTTATAAAGTTTCAATCCATACCTAAAAAATAGCTTTATTCTGAAAAACAATCCAAAACTTTTTTTGGTCTCGGCTCTATCTTCTAGTATATCCATGAGATATAATAAATTTTTTGAATTTATTTTCTTTATTTCTTTAAAATGTGAAGCACTCCCCGCTATTTCATCTATTGAGCCATGAAAATATTCATACTCTGTATCTAATCTTGATTTTTCCTGTCTTAGTATTGCCGATTCCTCGTTAAGCTCAAAATATGTATGAGCTCTGTTTGATAGGTTTTCCACCTCATCAATTAACGTCTCCTTGTCTTTTAGGGATATCCATTTTGAAAAGTCTGGATATTCTCCTTTCTGTTCATTTATAAAGCCATTTTTGTTTTCTGCTTTTCCTAAAAACGCACTTACAAAACCTATGTTATAGGCATCAAGTTTTTCAGCTATGTTTTCTATTGCGGAATTATTATTTGATACGACCTGTACTGTATATCCTTTAATAAGAAGATTTGAAATTATGTTTAGTATGGTCTGAGTCTTTCCTGTTCCGGGAGGTCCCTGTATTATGCTTATCTTATTACTCAAAGCATTACATACTGCTTCATATTGGCTTTTATTACAGCCAAACGGAAATATTGGATGAACCGAATCTCTGTCATCACTACGCTGATTTCTTCCCAAAATATAATCTGCCAGAGCAGTCTTATCAGATATAACTCCTATCTGGGAATACTGCTTTACAAGTAATTTCTCTCCCTGATCATTCTGCAAAGAACTAATTGATGCGATCTCTTTTAGATAATCAAGAACATTACTATTCTTTTCTGTTATACAAGAATGTTCTATCCTTAATTGATCATACGAAAACTCTTCAGTGAATCCGTTGTCATGAATAAACCGATAATACTTTCTCCCACCATTTCCTGAAAACTCATAAACTCGGGCTTTATAGCTCAATAATCTGTTTTCATAATAAAACAGAGCATTATCAGTATCGACTGCTCTTGGATTCATTAGTACTTCAATATTATTATATGAATAAATGTATTGTTTGCCACTGTTATATGTAACATCCCATTTATGTGTAATCTCATTATACTTGCATGATTTAATATCACGTGTACTAGGCTGACCTTTAGTGATTATCATTTTATCATCCATAGATTACTTCTCCAAAAAGGTCCACGTTTCTTCTTATACTATTCAAAGATATTTTCTAATCTTTTCAATCAACGTAACATCTGCCGGCAACCACTCCACATCATCCAGAGTGTTTCTATCGAGCCACCTCGCAGCCTCATGCTCTTTCAGAACAAGATCTCCACTTACTATTTCACATAAAAAACAGTCCATAGATAAATGAAATGTTGGATAATCATATTCTATAGTATCTATTAATTCCCCCACAGATATCTTTGTATCAAGTTCCTCCAGGATTTCTCTCTTAAGAGCATCCTGTGGAGTTTCCCCTTCCTCAATCTTTCCTCCGGGAAATTCCCATCCATCTTTATACTCTCCATATCCTCTTTGAGTCGCAAATATTATAGGTTGTCCATACTTGTTGATTGACCTTATTACTGCTGCGACAACTCTAACTGTTTTCATTATCATGATTCCTCCAGATATTTATGCACTAACTATATATTCATAAATGTCATCTCGAACAGGCTTATCAAGTATCCATTCGATTTCTACCGCTGTTTTATCCGTATTTGTCATAGTGAATTCTTCTGCTTTTCCGCTCGCTTTCATGTGTCCAAGATAATAAAATTCCTTTGAAATCCTATCGTCCTTATTCTTTCGGACAAAAAGCTCAACCTTAATACCTCTCTCTTCGGCCTTCAGGAAATTCTGTACATCTTCTGACTGTTTAGTTCTTCCAGATTTTGAAATCGCAATCAGTGTTTGGTTGCTGGTAAAATGATCTTCATATTTAGTTGTATCACTAATATCATCTGCCTTATCGTAATTTATAAACACCGGGAAGGTCTTTGTTTTTTTATCATACTTATATCCGCCTATATTTAAGGGTACTTCATTGTTTTCCCAATTAAGTAACCGGCATACATCCTCGTATGTGTATTTCTGATACAATACAAAATCTGTCTGGGCATAAGTATCTATATAATCTCTTTCATATCTGCTTATGCCGAACTCTACAAGTTCTATTATAATATTATAGAAATCATCATTTGCCAGCATAGACAGGAACGTTTTAGACGGATTATAGTCATCTCCTGTTTTCTCAATAAAAACACATTGTGAATAAGTCTTCTTTCCTGAACCTGCCGGAAATTCATTTGTCATGACATTAACTATATTATCTCTTTGGTCCGCACTCAGCTCCTTGCCATAAGGCTTAAGATCTTCCAACATTCCTGCAAATAATCCCACCTTATAAAGACCTCTAGAATATGCAAGTATACGTTTTAACATTGTTAATTCCTGTATTCTTTTTCCGCTTGCCAGTTTCTTGGAAATGAATTCAACAATTTTCTCCTCATTCTCCGACAGTCTTATATGATATTCCTTCTCATATTTTACAAGGAATTTATAATATGATCCTAGACTATTATTATCGAAAATCCTCAGTACATCCATTTCCCCATAATCGTCAAAATCTTTAAGCGCCGGTATATGACCAAGTTTATTTTTCAGATTTGTATAGTTTTCTTTAATAAGTTTTATATCGCTGAAATTAGCATTATCCACGGAAGCAAATATTCTTTTACGGCTAATCTCGTCAAAGTGTACCGTAGATGCGCCCGGAATAATCCTCCC
>ONTX01000302.1 GCA_900320825.1 uncultured Lachnospiraceae bacterium
AATGCAGCAGTTTGAAGCATATGCATCTCTCCAGCCTTCCGGATATGATGCGTTCAAACGGTCTGAAAGAGGAATCCACTCATCCTCCGCAGCAGCCGTATTTCCCTTTGTATATAAAGCCCTCTGCGATCAGGATGGTCTCTTTGTCGGAGAGTCCGGCGGAGTGCCCGTTTTCGTTGATTTCTTCAGAAGAGATACGGAGCGTGTTAATTCCAATACGGTCATCATCGGTAAATCCGGTTCCGGTAAATCCTATGCTACCAAGACCATACTTACACAGCTTGCCGCAGAAAATGCAAGGATATTTATTCTCGACCCCGAGAACGAGTATACGAAGCTTGCAACTAACATGAACGGAAAGATCATTGATGTCGGAACCGCTACACAGGGAAGACTCAATCCTTTCCATATCATAACAGGTCTTGCAGACGATGAAGGAAGTGATGAAGAAGCAGCTGCAAACAGCTTTTCGACTCATCTCCAGTTCCTTGAGGAGTTCTACAGACAGATTCTTCCCGGAATCGATAATGAACTTCTTGAACTTCTTAACAATGTAACGACCCACGTTTACATGTCCAAAGACATCGATGAGACAACGGATCTGAGTAAGCTTAAGCCTTCAGACTTCCCGACCTTCGATGACCTCATGGAAAGAGTGCTTGATGAGTATCAGACAACCGGAGAAGGACACCGTAAAGATCTTCTCGGAAAGCTCATCAACCATGTGGGCAAGTTTGCAACCGGCGGACGTAATTCACAGCTTTGGAACGGTGAAGCCACCATCAGCACAAACGAGAACTTTATCGTATTCAACTTCCAGTCGCTTCTTGCCAACAAAAACGGAACCATTGCGAACGCGCAGATGCTTCTCGTTCTCAAGTGGCTTGATAATGAGATCATCAAGAACCGTGAGTATAACATGAAGTACAATGCCCAGCGTAAGATCGTAATAGTTATCGATGAGGCTCACGTATTCATCGATTCCAAGTATCCCATCGCTCTTGATTTCATGTTCCAGCTTGCAAAGCGTATCCGTAAGTACAACGGTATGCAGATCGTCATTACACAGAACATCAAGGACTTTGTAGGTACGGAAGAACTTGCGAGAAAGTCCACTGCCATAATAAATGCCAGCCAGTACAGCTTCATCTTCCCTCTTGCTCCAAACGATATGGACGATCTGTGCAAGCTGTATGAAAAAGCCGGTGCCATTAATGAGACCGAGCAGGATGACATCATCAATAACGGCAGAGGCCGCGCTTTCGTTATCACTTCACCCCAGGAGCGTACCGAGGTTGGAATCGTTGCTGCTGAGGGTATAGAAGAATTGTTTACAATGACCTGAAGATATATCCGGAGGTTTTTTAGAAATGAAAAAAGCGTTGTATGCGACAATAATGCTTACCGCCATAAGTGCACTTGCGGGATGCGGATCTTCACAGAACCAGACTGCGGATCAGGCGCTTTCTGACGGAGTGCTTGTGGTTGGGTTGAATGTGGCCGGCGACAGCAGCAGCTACGTAACTACGGATGCTGACGGCAATACGGTTTACGCAGGAGCCGAGATAGAGGTGCTGGACATTCTCAGAGACAATTATGAAGGCCTTGAGATCCAGTATGTATATGCAGACAGTCAGGCCCAGCTCACCCAGATGCTTTATGACGGACAGGTTGAACTAGCTGCGGCGAGCTTCACTTCACTTGATGCATATACATCCCAGTTCCTTCTTTCGGATAATTACACTTACGGCGGACTTTATCTGGTAGGAAACGGGAATGCGTATATCGATACTCTTACACCTTATGCTGATGAGACTGTTGGTATATCAAATGCCATCCCTGTGGGAAATCTTTCCGAAGTACCCGGCATCGAGGTTGTTGTACAGTCTCCTTATTCCGATATGAAGATGCTCTCATCCGATATAAAATCGGGAATCGCAATAGCGGGACTTGTAACAGAGAGAGAAGCTGCAGAACTGATGGATGACACTGAACTTTCCATCACCGAAGTTTGTGGCGGACCCAGAGTGGGAAGAGTATTTTTGGCAAGACCCGGACAGGAGAGCCTGATCGGTGTTATCAACACAGCGATAAGTCTTCGCTATGACAATATTTCAAAATAAAAATGTTTGTTTCACTTTTGCTACGCCTGCAGATATATAATTGCGGTGTAACGTGAAGACCGTGGTAGCCTGAAGGCTGACAGGGAGACGATTATGGCATATTTTGACAGCCCCAAGAACAGGGCACTATGGAAAAAAGAATTAGAGTCACTCCGGGCGGAGAGAGAAAGAAGAGCTGCTAACGGATTTAAACCCGTAGAAGAGGAAAAGAAACCCGAAGTCGAAAAAACAGTTGCAAGGACCGGGTCAAAACTCATCAATCTTGAGCAGCTTGAAGCTATTGAACGTGAAGCCGGTGGTATCAAAAGAGTACGCAGACCTGAAGCTAAGGAACGTGCCAAGGCAAGACAGGCAAGACGTGAACTTGAAAAGGGACAGAAAGTACCTGAGAAGAGCGGAAAACAACTGTGAAGAGATTTTTAATCCTTATAAGTTCTTTGTTGTCCGTAACGATGCTTTTGATATTGCCCTCCCATGAGGCATTTGCAGCACAGACAGAGGCGGTACTTGTTTCTACGGATAATGACGGATATACATATGCCATAAGCGGAGGCGGTACCTTTACAACCAACTGTAGGGACGGCGAGACGAAAAACTTTGTATATCTGGAGACGGATAACGAGACAAAGATCATCAGCGTCAAAAAAGACGGAGCCGAGATAGAGGATAAAGGCGGTTTTTACTATGACCCCGGAGTATATGAGCTGGTTGTCGAGAGCGGTGAGAGCAGTTGCTCTTTCAGGTTTACCATCAGCGATTCAAGTATCTCATTTCTGGATTCTACACTCGGAACAAGTCAGGATTTTAATATCGTAAGGGAACCGGATGTAAATTTTACATACGATTCATCCAGGGAATTATACAGGTACACACTTCCTGACGGAGAATGGATAGAATGCAATGTTCCCCAGGGAGGATTCACAAGGAACGCGGTTACGGTAAGATATTCGGACGGGCTGTCATCCTTAAGCTCCTACAAGGACGGTGAGATCTACCTTTCGGAAAATACATCATATAAAGAAGCCGGAAGCTACAATGTAACCATTTGGGATCTTGGAGCTTCAACCGAAGGCGGAGTCGCTTACAGGTTTGATTACTGCTTTAATATCTATCAAAGCTACGATATGAACATAAGCGTCATCAGGGCACCCGGAGGAATGCGCGTTAAGGCTGTTGAATATAACGGCGAATACGAAAAGTGCGAAGATGACAGAAAAGTGGTGATGCGAAAGGACGGAAGCTACCGCATCCGTTTTGAAGGAATAAGCGATCCGGGGGCGGTTTATTCGATGGAACTGACCAGGGATACATCACCGCCGAAACTGATCTTTACTCCCGATTTTAAAAACGGGGATACGATAAATGAGGATCTGTATTTTGCCAGAAGTCCTGAAGTAAAGGACATGGTAATACACCGGGACGGAGTCCTTGTTGGTGCGGAAGCCGGCAGGATAACCGTGGTGGGACAGTATCTCATCGAAGTGAGCGATGAAGCGGGCAATACCAGAAGCTATGAATTTATCTTAAAGCCCGGTCTGCCGCTTCCGAAAAAACAGATGGTTATACTGCTTGTCATATTACTTGTTGTGGGAGTGGGAGTTTTTCTGCACGGCAGAAGAAATATGAAAGTATTATAATAAATAATTTTTAAAAAGAATAAACCAACATATTCCAAGGAGGAAACAAAATGAATTTAATGACACTGCTTAGCTCAAACCCTTTTGATGCCGCATCAAAGCCCATTGTTGATCTTATCAACAAGGCAACCGGTCCCCTTATTGCGATCGTTGTTGCTCTGGGATCCATTTACGCTGTATTTCTTGGTGTTAAGCTCGCCAAGGCAGAGGAGCCCCAGGACAAGATGAAGGCAAAGGGACAGCTTAAGAACGCGATCATCGGATTTATCCTTATCTTCGTTCTTATCGTTGTTCTCAACGTTGCAACCGGCCCTCTTGCAGACTGGATGAACCAGCAGGCAGGAACTTCCATCAATGTTACTTCAAAGTAATAGTCTGAAACCGTATCAGGAATGTTAATGAATAGGAACAAACCTGAAAAATCAATATCAAGGCGCAGTCTTCACAGGCTGCGCCGAGTTTTACACATGTCAAAAAGGGTACCGGCCCTGCTTTTTGCATGTGTTTTGTTTTTGTCCGGATGTAAATCCATCCTTGTCAGCGGAGACCTGAGCTTTACGGCATACGCGCCTGTTGAACCTTCGGGTGCGGGTGAGTATATCCATGATCTCGTTTATAAGGATGTGGATATGGGAAAATATAATATTGAGGGAACATCCGCTTTCTGGATGCCTCCTTATCATCTTAATCCCATCTATGTTGATAATTCCGGTATCGAAGAAAACAGTGACGCAGAGCCTGTTATGGCTGAATTCAATGCCATCGATTATAACAGGAGAACGGGACGCTTTGTTTATGCATACCTTACTCCTTACTTCGGCCCTCAAATGTCGGATGAAGTTAAGAGCGCGGGAGCCCTTTTTGTTCCTGAGCAGGGTAACTCAAACGGTATAACGCTGCCCACACCGGCCGAGTCAAAGAAAGGCCCCGGCGGTTATGTGGAGACCATGATGCTGTATGAACCCGGCAGCGGAAATTATAAGGTCTTATTCAGCAAATATTTTAACGAGGATGAGTACAAGATCAACCAGCCCAAGCTTTTGACCGGCAAGGTTGAAGGTTCTGATGCGTATTTTATCTTTGATACCATGGACAAGATGGTAAGGATCTATGATATCAGCGGGAGGCTCCTTTCCGCTTCTTCCTATGCGTCCATGATAGGATCAATGGAACTGAGACTGATACAGTCCCAGAAATCCTGGAGCTTTGTCTGGAACTATCCGTACAGAAGAACCACAGTTACGGATGTTCAGATCGATGAAGATTTTTACGTTTATTTCACCATTCAGATCGAAGCATCCCAGAAGCCTTTTGATCAGGTCGACCAGCAGGCACAGGCCTGGATAGATGAGGGAACCGATGATTATGATGAGGATGACGATGACGACGAGGGAGAGGACCGTTATGAGGAGATAAACGACGTCGTATACATTAACGGCAGCTTTTCCACCTTCAATCTCAACATCGGAGGAGAGGACTGCAGTCTCAAATTCCAGTCCGAGATAAAAGAAGAAGCATTGAACAAGGCAGTGGAAGGTGCATCACTGCCCGCTGTCACTTTCAGCATTTCAGGATCACAGGCAGCATCTGCAAGAAGTGCCATTGCATCCGACAGAGAGTCGGCGGCAAAGGCCCGTGGTGAGGATACTACGGGAGTCGATTACTCCAAGGGAATATCTGATGAAGATGTCCTGTCCTATGCTGTGGCCATGGGATGGACCAATGGTGAAAAAACAAGACTTCATGATCTTTACAGTTCCGATGAATATTACAAGACCCTTGAGAGATATTGGGAAGTGATAGGGGATGATATAAACAAGGGCTATACAATATTCGACACATCCGATCTTCTGGACGAGGGAATCGAACTGTACTATGCCCTGAGCGGAGTGCCTGATGTAAGAAACGGATACATCGTGCTTCCTGACGGTAATTCCGTAAAATTCCAAAATCCCGTTGATAACTCCCTGATGCCCATTAGCTGGAGTACAGGTGCCATGAGGACCATGTTCTATATGAACTACAATATGGATCTGCGTCAGAGGCATTCGACTCTTGCTTCGTTTCTTGCATCCAGGAGCGTTACGTCTTCGGATGTAAATTCAGACTTCCCCAAGTATCTGTTTATGTCTGACGGCGAATATGAGAGGCTGATCAAGTTACACGAATCATCACTGATCTCTTCCGGTAATCTTCTCGGATATTTTTCAAGATACGGGGATACCGTTTATTATCCCTGGCTTACTCCGGGAAATTTCACCAAGGATGTCTACGATACTTCATTCCCTCTTCTTCGCAGGGTGAGTGAATCTCCCTATGAGATGTACGCAGAATCGACGCAAAAAGGCGATGACGGATTCTATTACTATAATGATCCCTACAGGAGCAAGAACGCAGGCAAGTCGGACAGACTGTTAAAAGACGGATATCCCACTGTAATGGTGTATGGTGCGGAGGAATATAACAGCGGTAAGTCCTACGGAAAATATATGCCCGTTCTTATAATGAGGGGCTATAACAGTTATGACAACATGGTATATCCTCTTCCCAGAATGGATGTGGTTGATGTGACTCAGACTGAGGTCACGCTTCCGATAAATGTAACCTATGGAAATGCGGAAATAAACCTTGAGGTGCTCAAATGTAATGTTGAACTCCCCACCAAGTACCGTATGGTATTTCCTGAAGGCGCACAGATCAGCTGCAGCGGAAATATATGGCCCAATGATGCAGTGAAGGCTGTTGAAGGTTTGGGCTGCGTTACCTACGGCAGATCTTCGAGATATTACAGACTCTATGATGATATGTCAAAGAGCTGGTACAGCTTCTACTACGGGCTTCCCTTTGCCGGACATGAGAAATGGTTCATTACGTCTAAACAGGATGCCTCAGGCAAAAACCCTGTATTTTATAATCCATATCTTGTGGATGAGGCGCCCCATTCATATATCCGCCAGATGAGAAGAGACCTGGACGGAGCGATATTCGACCAGTGGGCTATAGGTACTGCAACAGACGCCGGCTCTTATCGTACGGCTGACGGCAAAAAAATGGTGATCCTCTTTACCGACAAAGGCATGAGGGAATATATTTCTGACGGAAACAGATTCCAGGCATACCATGATGCATTTTTCGATGATATCAGGACCACGTCCGGATACGGCCTTAGCGTTGATGAGAGTTCAAAACAGGAAAACAGTACGGTGACCGAGGAAGTCAACGAGCAGGCGCTTAATCAGGAACTGAAGTATTCCTTTATGTCAGATAATGTATGTCCGTATTCCACTACGCAGTTCATGGTCTTCCAGAACGACAGCGGAATAAAACTGTACGATATGGCGGGAGAGACTCTCATGCCTCTTCTGACAGGCCATTATTACAGAATTTATGATACGGATCAGCCCGGAGTGTATACGGTATTGGGTTTCCAGACCGGAGAATATGAGTACACTGCATCCGATATTGCAATGGCAAAGTTCTATACCATCAACCTGGGAAATCTGATCGAAAAGAAGAGCAGTGAGAATATCAATACATATCTTGACGGCCTTAGGGATTACTATCTGTCCGCAACACACAGTATCCGTTATGTGAAAAAAGAGGGCGAGAGTGAAGGAACCTATGAGATAGTCGATCCCAATCCCGAGGATAAGGATTATTCCAGAGCCTGCAGGCTCTTTACCGGCTCGGATACGGATACACTGAATGAACTTTCGGTCATCTGTGCGGAATACAGCATTACTCCTACAAAGGAAATGCAGGATCATGCACTTGAACTTGTGAAAAATATCAGACTTCAGAGACAGGCCCTCAATGATTATTATGAACTGATCGGTCTTCAGATGCCGGGAGGAAATCTCCCTGACAGCTGGCAGTACCTAAAGTATGAAAGCTCTGTATTTACCGCATCCTACGAGGGCATGCTTGAAGTCATGCTGGTTGAGATGGTTCTTTCCGATGAATATCTTGATCCGAAGATATCCCATTATATTAACGGAATGACCATAGGCTTTACTCCCGAAGGCACATTAAGCGAAGAGTATGCCGAATACAGAAGACAGTACCGCGAATGGCAGAAGACAAGGCTTGAGACCGAGCAGCTTGTGGGAACAGGCGAAGGGGCGGTGGATATACAGGGAATGGATTCACAGACCCTTCAGGATACCATAATCGATCTGTATAAACAGAGAGATAATGCCGACGACATGGCAGCCATATCCCAGATGGAATTCTATAAGTCCGTACTGGGTGACATTAAAAATGCGTATGAAGACAGAAATGAAGTGCTCCCCATGGCAGGCTTTAGTGAAGAGGATCTGCCGGATAACAGCTGGGATACCTATATGAACAACCTGTTTGTAAGGATCAGCCCTGACTACGGACAGGATGCCGTTTCCAAGATGAAGGACAGCGGATATGAACTTTTCTATACCATATCGCTTCTTCCCAAGGGAGATAAAGATACTGATATCCTGCCCTGGGGAAAGACCGAACTTTATGCCGACATTGCAGCCTGCAGGTATGACTGGCAGCTTGAAGAGGTTATCGTAAAGTACACATTAAAGACTGCCGCATATCATGATAATGACACATTCCAAAGAGCGTGGATGGAATACAGATCAGGATCCTATGATGACCTTGATGCTCAGGAGGCTGCATTTAAGAGAAGTCCATGCTACGGCATCATTGCGGGACTTAAGGATAAAGCTCTTCAGTCGGGACTTGGAACCGACTGGGAAAGTGCCGTGGAGGATGTATTGAGAAAGGCCGGAAACACCGCATATGTCGG
>ONTX01000382.1 GCA_900320825.1 uncultured Lachnospiraceae bacterium
CTTGATCCCATGCATACACCCGGCGTTCTGTGCACCAATCACGGCCCCTTCACCTGGGGTAAGGATGCGGCTGAGGCTGTCCACAATGCGGTGGTACTTGAAGAGGTGGCAAAGATGGCATTTAGAACCGAACTCATCAATCCTGATGTAAAGCCGGCTCCCGACTGTATAAGGGACAAGCATTTCTTCCGCAAGCACGGAGCAAATGCATATTACGGACAGAACTGAAAAGGTACAGCAAATTATATGATCAAAGTTTTTTTGGTTGAAGATGAATATGCGATAAGGGAAGGTATAAAAAAATCCGTCGACTGGGAAGGCGACGGATTTGTATTAGTGGGAGAAGCGGGCGACGGAGAGGTTGCATTTCCCAAGATAGTAAAGGAAAAACCGGATATCCTTATCACGGATATCAGAATGCCATTTATGGATGGTCTTGAACTCTCAAGACTTGTAAAAAAGGAACTTCCCGATATCAGGATAGTTGTGCTCAGCGGATATGATGATTTTAATTATGCCAGGGAAGCCATCAGTATAGGTGTTGAAGAATACATTCTCAAGCCTGTTTCAGGGGACAATCTGATGGGCAAACTTAAAGAGATTGCCGAAAACATCAGAGCAAAACGGTCGGAAGAAGAAGTCAGGGAAAAGTATCTTAAGGACAGGGAAGAGATCAGGATCCTGGAGCAGCAGAAATTCCTGCACGATATCATTGACGGAAAACTGTCCGTATCTGATTCCGTACAAAACGGAAAAGAGCTTGGCATCGATATCACCGCAGCGTTTTATTCGGTTGTTCTGATGCAGGTTTTCCCGAAGCAGGATACATCCGGTGCAATAGATTCGTATTCCTCAGTAAAAGAAGAGATTTACAAGACGATCAGGGAAAAATATATCGGAGATTCCGATGTATATCTTTACGAGCAGGTTGGAGACGTACTCTGCTTTCTTGAAAAATCGGATTCTCTTGAAGAGATACGGGATAACATAGATAAGAGGATACTGTCCATAGAAGAGTATCTGGCAGGATATCCTGAGATGATATATTTTATCTCGGTAGGAAAGCCTGTTGAAAGGATCAGGGATGTTAATGCATCCTATTCCGATGCCGGTAAAAAGTTTGCGGAAAGATATATGCTTGAAGGAAGCTTTGTTTTCCGTACGGAGGGAGAAGAGGAAAAATCCCTGCAGAAGATAACCAAGTCTGAAGGAGCGGGAGCCGGTGCAGAACCTATAACCGATATTGATATCAAAAATATCGATGTGGGTACTGTGTCGCGCCTGAGTTTTTATAATTTTCTTAAGCAGGGATCATTGTCAGAGATCGAAGATTTTATTGAAGAGTATTTTGTAAGCATGGGACCCGATTCCATGGAGTCAATGATACTCAGGCAGTATGTCCTGGTTGAATCTCTTCTGTGTTCTGTTGCGCTTCTTGAAAGCGTGGGTGTTTCAAAGGATGAGTCCGTTGATATTCTGGGAGATTTGTCGGATCCCGTGAAATATAATACTTCTCCTGATACTGCAAAAGAGTATCTGAAGAGTCTTCTCAGAAAGATGATAGAGTACAGGAATACCCTTTCAAATCAGAAATATTCCGAGATCATCTCAAAAGCACAGCAGTTCATTCTTGAAAACTATCAGAACGAGGATATGTCTCTTCTGACGGTTTCGGCACACGTCAATGTAAGTTCCAATCATTTCAGTGCGATCTTCAGAAAAGAGACCGGCGAGACCTTTATTGATTATCTTACAGGTGTCCGTATGGAAAAGGCCAGGGAACTTTTGGTCTCAACTTCAATGAAGACATCGGATGTGGGATTCGAAGTAGGTTATCACGACCCTCATTATTTCAGCTACATCTTTAAGAAGACCCATGGAATGTCCCCCAAAGAATACAGAAAGTCAAAGAATGAATCACAGTAAAAAGAAAGTCAGCAGGATCCAGTCAAAACTGATCAAATATGTATGGGCATGCATTGTTCCTTTTATCCTTCTTTTCAGTATTTCCATTGCCCGTTTGTACGGATACTACAGGCAGTATGACCGTCTTGTGCGCAATATCACCGGAGTTAACGAATACAGCATGGACTTCAAGGATAAACTTGATGAAACCATGTACAGGATAATCATCGGTTCCGCAAACTGGACCAATTCGGAAGAAAAACTTGAAGGTGATGATCCCAAATCCCAGATAAGCGAAGCAAGAAAGCATTTTGTGGGGCTCAGGGAAAAAGCCAGTGAACAGAATGTCATCGCCGATCTTGATGCACTCATCAAACTCTTTGATATTCTGGATGAGCGTGTTGATGATATCCTGAAAAATGTCGAAGAAGGCGGACATTATGATGAGAACATGGAAATGCTGGATATGAATATCCGTGTTCTTACATCCCTCATTCAGACGGACATACAGCAGTACATATATGACGAAGGAACCAATATGGAACTGCTGAGGCAGGAGGTTTCATCCAGTCTGTTGTTCACTCTGAGGACGCTTATCATCCTTCTGGTAATATTTATAATAGTCATATTTATTCGTTCAAGGTCTTTGGCAAAAAGGATCACGACTCCCGTTACGGAACTGGTTGAAATGACACAGCGCTTTGCAGGCGGAGATTTTTCGGTGGAATATCATCCGGGAAGCGATGATGAGATGGAGATCCTGGCGGAAAGCTTTAACAGCATGGTCCGGGAAATGAAGACTCTTATTGATGACATCCACCGTGAACAGGAAAATGCCAAAGACGCCGAACTGAGGCTTTTGCAGGAGCAGATCAATCCCCACTTTTTATACAATACTCTTGATGCCATTGTGTGGATGACCGAGGCGGGTGAGAACAGGAAAGCGATCCAGGTCGTACAGGAACTGTCCAGTTTCTTCCGCATATCCCTCAGTAAGGGTAAGAGCGAGATAACGATCGAAAGTGAGCGTAATCATATCAAGAGCTATCTTGAGATCCAGAGATACAGATATCAGGATATACTGGATTACGAACTGGATTTTGATGAAGATATCCTGGAGCTTCACATACAGAAACTTACACTCCAGCCCATCGTGGAAAATGCTCTTTATCACGGCATAAAAAACAAGAGAGGCAAAGGACTCATTAAGGTCTCGGGCACCCGTAAAGGTGATGATATCATATTTACCGTCCGGGACAACGGAAGGGGTATGAACGAAGCGGAACTTGAAAATCTGAGGGGCCTTATATCCGGACGCGTGGTACGCGAAAAAGAAGGCGGATACGGAATGGCCAATGTTGAAAAAAGGCTTGAAATGCTCTATGGCGAAGAATACGGAATGTCTGTTGAAAGCACATTCGGAGAGGGCACAACGGTCACGGTAAGGATACCTGCAAATCACGGAATCAATGAACATGAGTAATTACAAAAATAAAATAAGATCATTCGGAATGCTGCTTGCCGGTTTGGCTGCGAGTATGTTTTTTTTAACATCCTGCGGAAAAGAAGAAAAACCCGGAGTGGTCTATTATGACGTGGATTACATCACGGTGGGCTTCTCGCAGGTCGGTGCGGAGTCGGACTGGAGAGTTGCCAACACGGAGGATATAAAAAACAGCCTTTCCAGGTACAACGGTATAGATCTCATATTTGACGATGCCCAGCAGAAGCAGGATAAACAGATACTTGCCATAAGGAAATTTATCCAGCAGGAAGTTAATTACATTGTTCTTGCACCTGTTACGGAAAAGGGATGGGATACGGTGCTTAAAGAGGCAAATGAAGCAGGTATTCCGGTGATCGTAGTTGACAGAAAGGTTGACGTCAAAGATGACAGCCTGTTCAAAGCATGGGTAGGTTCGGACTTTTCCCGGGAAAGCGAGATAGCATGCCTCTGGCTTAAGGAATATGCTGACAAAAAGCGTGTTCAGGCCGGGGATATCAATATTGTTGATATTCAGGGAACTCTGGGAGCTACAGCACAGATAGGAAGGACTTCCGGGCTTGAGAGTGCCGCCCGCAAATACGGATGGAATATTCTGGCCTCTGTCCCTGCGGATTATGCGCAGTCCAAGGCAGAAGAGGTAATGACGGATCTTCTGAGGAAATACCCTGAGGTCAATGTGGTATATTGCGAAAACGATAACGAGGCACTGGGTACCATAGATGCAATAGAAAAAGCGGGAAGAAAGGTAGGGACAGATATAACCAAAGGCGAGATCCTGATAATATCCTTCGATGCTACCCATGCCGGTCTTTCCAGGGTGCTGGAAAAGAAGATAGCCCTGGATGTGGAATGTAATCCTCTTCAGGGAGAGACCATAAGAGATCTGATCAAAACTGTTGACAGCGGTGAAGAATTCCCCAAGTACACTTATGTAGAGGAAAAGGCTTTTTCCGCCGATGAAACCGTAAGCAGCATAGAACTTTCCGGTGATAAGTATGAAATAACGCTTCTTACGGAGGAAATCCTTGAAGAAAGGCAGTATTAAATCAGTTTGGATAAAAAATCATAACTAAATAATAAAAAATCACAAAAAACGGAAGATAAAAAGAAATATTTGAAATATATTCAAAAGAAATTCCGTATTAAAGTAACCTCCCCAGTTGATATATTAGCATTGCCGGAAACGGTAAGGTAATGTTGATTACATTTTAGGGAGGTTTTCAATTATGAACAAGTTTGGTAAGAAATTACTTGCTCTGGCAGTAGCTGCAACAACAGTTATGTCAGTAGCAGGCTGCGGTGCTTCAGGCAATGCGGGTTCAGGAAGTGCTGCAGGCGGAGCAGCAGACGGACCCATCAAGGTTGGTGTTATCAACAACCCTCCTTCAGAGTCAGGATACCGTGAAGCTAACGTAAAAGACATGGAGAATGTTTTCTCTGCAGCAAACGGTTATGAGCTTAAGACCGCATACAGCATCAAGAATGATGAGCAGCTTCAGGCAGCTCAGGGATTCATCACAGAAGGTGTTGATTATCTTCTTATCTCTGCAGCAGAGACCACCGGTTGGGATGAAGTTCTCAAGAAGGCACAGGAAGCAGGAATCAAGGTTTATCTCTTCGACCGTATGATCGATGTTGATGAGAACCTTTACGAGGCAGCTGTTGTTTCTGACATGGCTAAGGAAGGCGAGACCGCTGTTAACTGGCTTCTTGACCAGAATCTTTCAGAGTACAATGTCATCCACATTCAGGGCGCTATGGGTTCTGATGCTCAGATCGGACGTACCGGAGCTCTTGATGCTCAGTTCGCATCAGGCAAGATGAACAAGGTTGTTCAGCAGACAGCTACATGGGACGAGGCAGAAGCTAAGAATATCGTTGAGTCCGTTATCAACAGCGGAGAGTCTTTCAACGTAATCTATGCTGAGAATGACGGTATGGCTAAGGGTGCTGTTGCAGCTCTTGACGAGCACGGTATCACCCACGGTGTTGACGGCGACGTAATCGTTATGGGATTTGACTGCAATAAGTGGGCTCTCAGAGAACTCAAGGCAGGCAACTGGAACTATGACGGACAGTGCTCACCTTTCCAGGCTCAGATCATCAGCGATCTCATCAAGAGCGGACAGGCTCCTTCATCCAAGAAGATCATCAACGACGAGAAGGGCTTCGATGCTAAGACCCTTACCGATGATGATATCAATACTTACGGTCTTGGCGAGTAATATTTAGTCTGATCAGTCTGTGTAATGTAAAGCACAGCTGAGCTGATAAAACAGCTCGGCTGTGCTTTTTAAAAGCCATTTAGTTTTATTCAATTCAGGTATTTTTCAACAGATCCTCACATATGTTAAGGAGGTAAGGGTATGCAGGCGGATTGCTTATTGCAGATGCGTCACATAGATAAAAGATTTCCCGGTGTACGCGCCCTGAACAATGTGGATTTTACATTGAGAAAGGGTGAGATCCATGCCCTTATGGGTGAAAACGGAGCCGGAAAATCTACTTTGATCAAGGTGTTAACAGGGGTTTATCCATTAGACGGAGGAGAAATTACAGTCGACGGAAAAAGTATATCGATACATTCTCCCCATGATGCACAGAATAACGGTATCAGTACCGTGTACCAGGAGATCACACTCTGCCCCAATCTGACGGTGGCGGAAAATATGTTTATCGGACGTGAAGACAGCGTGCTGGTAAAACATAAGGATTATGAAAAAAGAGCGGATGAGATTCTCGGCAATCTGAATATTCCCGCAAGAAGTACCCAGGAACTGGGAAACTGTTCCCTGGCGGTTCAGCAGATGGTTGCCATTGCGCGTGCAGTTGATATGAAATGTAAGGTTCTGATCCTTGATGAGCCTACATCTTCATTGGA
>ONTX01000305.1 GCA_900320825.1 uncultured Lachnospiraceae bacterium
CCACGCTTCTGAGGAGAAGAAGTATTGATAGCCTTCTTGTGAAGAGAGTTAAAGCTTCTCTGAAGAGCGGGAGCTGTTGACTTCTTAACGCCGGTCTGACGACCCTTTCTAACTAACTGGTTAAATGTGGGCATCTTGTTCACCTTTCCTTTCTATAGATTTACGCTTAAAACGCAGGTTCTCAGCTGCATTTGCCGGTGCGTTTCCGACAAAAGGCGCACTAATAAGCCTACGCACGCACGCTAAAATATTATATGCGCAGCCAAACCCTTTGTCAATCGGTTTTTTGTTGAGAAATGGGAGTTTTTTTGATATAATTGCATGGGTCGTAAAGGGGCCCCACACGAAAGGAGAATCAAATGATCAGTTTGTTAGTATCAATCATTGTAGGTGCCATAAGCGGATGGCTTGCAGGCATCATCATGAAGAGCTCTCACGGTATCCTTGTAAATATCATCCTCGGAATCGTAGGAGGAGCCATTGCCGGTGCACTCTTCGGACTCATCGGTATCAATTTCAGCGGTTTGATCGGAGGCATCATTTGCGGTGTCATCGGAGCATGCCTGCTGATATTCATCGTTAGACTCATAAAAAAATAAACAAACACTTCAAAAGACGCAGGCATTGGTCCCAATGTCTGCGTCTTTTCTTTTTGTCCTACTTTTAAATATTCTTCAATTCCTCGAGGTATCTCCTCAGGGCATCCTTCCAGTCGGGAAGAGGCTCGAATCCGTTCTTAACAAGTTTCGACTTATCCAGACGGGAGTTGAAGGGACGTGCGGCTTTGCTTTTGCCATATTCCGCAGTGGTGACGGGAGTGATCTTTGTTTTCTTTCCTGCCTGCTTCATAATCTCTTCAGCAAAGTCCGCCCAGGATATATAGCCGCCTTCGTTGGTGGCATGGTAATATCCGTATTTGTCCGTAAGGATCATATCAACAAGGAGCCTTGAAAGATCGTAGGTATATGTGGGGGTTCCAATCTGGTCACACACCACTCTGAGTTCATCATGGTTTTCAGAAAGAGAAAGCATGGTCTTTATGAAATTCTTGCCGTTAAGTCCGAATACCCATGCGATCCTTACTATAAAGAAATTGTCGCATTTTCCGGAAACAGCCAGTTCTCCATCCAGCTTACTCTGCCCATAGACATTTAAAGGAGCAAAATCCTTGCAGTCGGGATCCCAGGGCTTTTCTCCCTGTCCGTCAAAAACATAATCGGTACTAAGATACAGGATCTTTGCACCGTTTTCCTTACATGCATCGGCAATGTTTTCGGTTCCGGTCACATTGATCTTTTTAACCTTATCCCTGTTCTCCTCATCCTCAGCAGCATCAACAGCAGTCCAAGCCGCACAGTGGATCACTGCATCGGGGGATACCTGCTTTATAACCTTAAGTACAGATTCCCTGTCGGTAATATCAAGTGAAACATAAGGTGCGCTTTCCGCAGCAGACCCGTCCATGATACCGCTGTAAACAGGCGCGATATCAGAACCCACGCACTCGATATTTCTCTTAGTCAGTTCATTTATCAGATCATGACCCAACTGGCCGCCAACACCGGTTACAAATACTTTCATATTCCGTCTCCAATATGATCAGATTATCGTCTTAATCATTATATAAAAAAACATCCCAAAATGCACGTTACCGGCGATATAAAATCGCCGGTAACCGTTATGTCTTATTAATGATATTGATTATTCCTCAGAGGTTTCAACGCTTTCAGCCTGAGCCTCTTCGAAAACTTCCTCTGATCCTTCAGCTTCGTTAAGTGAATTCCTGTTATTAAGGTCGGTGGAGAGATTGATATGTCTGTATCTCTTAAGTCCGGTACCTGCAGGGATCAGCTTACCGATGATAACGTTCTCCTTGATACCTACGAGAGGATCGACTCTTCCCTTGATAGCCGCATCGGTGAGAACTTTGGTAGTCTCCTGGAATGATGCTGCAGACATGAAGGAGTCGGTTGCAAGTGCTGCCTTGGTAATACCGAGGATAACCTGGGTTCCCTCTACAGGCTTCTTGCCCTCTGCTACAAGTTTTTCGTTGAGTTCATCAAGCTCAAGCTTGTCGATCTGAGTTCCGGAAAGAAGTTCGGTATCTCCGGGATCGTCAACTCTGATCTTACGGAGCATCTGACGAACAAGAACCTCAATGTGCTTGTCTGCAATATCAACACCCTGCAGACGGTAAACTCTCTGTACTTCCTTGAGCAGGTAATCCTGTACGGCTCTGATACCCTTGATCTTGAGAAGATCGTGGGGATCGATGCTACCTTCGGTGAGATAGTCACCGGCTTCAACAGCCTGGCCTTCTTCTACCTTGAGGCTTGAACCGAATTTTGCGAGATAATCTCTCTTGTCTCCGGTCTCTTTGTTCTCTACGTAGATCTTCCTTGATCTCTTGATGTCTTCGATCTTGGTTACAACACCGTCGATCTCGGAGATGATAGCAAGTCCCTTAGGCTTTCTTGCCTCGAAAAGCTCCTCGACTCTGGGAAGACCCTGTGTAATATCGCTTCCTGCGACACCACCGGTATGGAAGGTTCTCATGGTCAGCTGTGTACCGGGCTCACCGATGGACTGTGCGGCAATGATACCTACAGCCTCACCTATCTGGACCTTCTCGCCTGTTGCCATGTTAGCACCGTAGCACTTAGCGCAGATACCGTTCTTGCAACGGCAGGTAAGTATTGTACGAATCCTTACTCTGTCGATAGCACCGTCCTTAGACTTGGTCTTGCCGGTTGAATCAACTCCCTCTGCAAGGATACGCTCTGCTCTTGCGGGTGTGATCATGTGATTCTTCTTGACAATAATGTTGCCGTCCTTGTCTACAATATCCTCACATGAAGTACGTCCTACGATCCTGTCTCTGAGCTTCTCAATGGTCTCCTTGCCGTCCATGAATGCCTTGACGGTCATTCCGGGGATCTCGCTTCTTCCCTCGGCGCAGTCCTCTTCCTGGATGACAAGCTGCTGTGATACATCAACCATTCGGCGGGTGAGGTATCCGGAGTCAGCAGTACGGAGAGCCGTATCTGAAAGACCCTTACGTGCACCGTGTGCGGACATGAAATACTCAAGTACGTCAAGTCCTTCACGGAAGTTTGATTTAATAGGAAGCTCGATGGTGTGTCCCGATGTATCCGCCATAAGTCCACGCATACCTGCAAGCTGCTTGATCTGCTGGTTGGAACCACGGGCACCGGAGTCAGCCATCATGTGGATGTTATTATACTTATCAAGTCCCTTGAGAAGCTCATCGGTAAGTTCCTTATCGACTTCCTTCCAGGTCTCGATAACTTTTCTGTATCTCTCGTTCTCAGTAAGAAGACCGAATTGGTAATCAAGTGCAACCTTATCAACGGTCTCCTGTGCCTTCTCGAGAAGCTCTGCCTTTCTTGCAGGGACAGTCATGTCGGAAATTGAAACTGTCATTGCCGCTCTGGTGGAGAACTTGTATCCTATGGTCTTGACATCGTCAAGAACCTCGGCAGTCTTGAATACTCCGTGCTTATTGATGATCCTCTCAAGGATCTGCTTAAGCTGCTTCTTTCCTACAAGGAAATCTATCTCGGGCTTTAAGCACTCATCAGGATCGTTTCTGTCAACATATCCGAGATCCTGGGGAAGTATCTCATTGAAGTAAAGTCTTCCGAGAGTGGTCTCAACAAGTCCTGAGATCTTCTCGCCCTGAGGATCTTTTCCGCTCATCCTTACCTTAATCCTGGAATGAAGGGTAATGATGCCGTTCTCATAGGCAAGGATCGCCTCGTTCATGCTCTTATAAACATTTCCTTCTCCGGGCTGATCTTCTCTTTCCTGGGTAAGATAATAAATACCAAGGACCATATCCTGTGAAGGTACCGCAACAGGGCCTCCGTCCGAAGGCTTAAGAAGGTTGTTGGGAGACAGGAGCAAGAATCTGCACTCTGCCTGAGCCTCTGCAGAAAGGGGAAGGTGAACAGCCATCTGGTCACCGTCGAAGTCTGCGTTGAATGCGGTACA
>ONTX01000377.1 GCA_900320825.1 uncultured Lachnospiraceae bacterium
CCTTCTATCCCTCTGTTACGATCTTCATCAAGCCTCTGAAAATCTCCGAAAATCCTGGGAATGTCCTCTTCTTTTATTCCAATACCGGTATCCTTTACAAGAATGCACAAAGTCAGACTCTCATCCGTCCTGTCTTTCATTGATACCTCAAGTGTCACTTCACCTTTGTTCGTATACTTGATGGCATTATTGAGCAGATTGATCATGATCTGGCGGATACGGAGCTCATCACCTATAAGGTTATCCGGTATGGTATGGTCTGCTTTCTCGGTATATATAAGGTTTTTCTGTTCTGCTCTTACACGGACCATTGTGCCCACATCGCTTATCAGTTCAGACAAACTGTAAGACACAGGCTTTATCTCCATCTTTCCCGATTCGATCTTTGTAAGATCCAGGATATCATTGATGACGGAAAGAAGAACCTGACCCGCATCCCTGATATTTTCGGCATATTCTTTTATGCTGTCTGTATATTCGGGATCGATATCTTTTCTTCTCTCGGTCTCCAGCAATATCAGCTCGTCCATTCCCAGAACCGCATTAAGTGGAGTTCTGATCTCATGGGACATATTTGCAAGGAAATCACTTTTTGCCCTGTTTGCCTTAATGGCATCCTGCTGGGCAATTTTAAGACTTTCGTTATTCTTAAGAAGCTGGTGGTAATCCGAAGTCTCAATGGAAAAATAGAGAACAAAAATACCGATAGACCCCAAAGGCAGAGAAAGCAGGATCACGCCGCCTGTTGCAGCCTGAATTATGGTTCCGAAGAGTGTTACAAATGATGCAACCGATAGTGCAAGCTTTTCCCTGGATCCCAAAGCCTTAAGCCTGAAAACCAGCATCAGAATACCGCTTGTAAGATAATAAACAGGACCTGAAAAAACTATTGGCACAAATAAAGGGCCGTGCATATATGTTCCGTCAGGCTCAAACCAGAGGATGAATTTCAGGAAAAGATTCAAAAACATCAAAGAAAGATATGTAATAAAGATAATATTACCGATGATAGATACTTTTTTCAGCCTTCTGTCCGCATCCACATACTCCATAAGATAAATGGCAAAAACACGGGATGCCATTACGCACATTATTGAGTCCAGGGTCCTTAGAACAGTACATACATAAAGCGGTGTACCAAGTTCGGGATATGCAAATGTATAAGTCAGGACACTCACAACAAGTGCGAGGATCATGCATATCTCAAGCTGCCTGAAAAGTTTGTATGAACGGAATATTCCTCGGTTTTTGTCGCCAAAAGAGATCAGATACAATACAAGAAGGTATCCGAAGGAAGCAATCTCAAAATATGTTTTTGGAGGGATAGAATAATTAGCCATCTATATTACCAAAATGCATATTTATAACTAAAACGTATATTTCATTATAATTCAATTTGCCAATAAATTACAGAAGTTTAGTATCTGATCGTCGGTTTTATCGTTCTTTCCGGCCAAAGGATCAATGAATACCGCAGTTTGACCGATACCCTCAACTCCAATACAGGCTGCAAGTTTAGAAAAAGCCTTCTCTGCCCCCGCACCGCTCTGGCATGCAAAAGCGGCAATATTCTTACCCTTTATCTTATCCCTGTTTTCCTCGATAAATGTACGAAGGGGAGGGGTAATGTTGGAAGCCCAGACAGGAAAACCGAAAACTATCCTCTCATACTCATCAAGGTTTACATTATATGATTCAAGCGCGGGCTTTTCAGCCATAACCGCACTCTTTCCGCCCCAGAAGAACTTGGCGAATCCTTTATCATGATATGCCTTTTTCGGAACAAGTCTCAAAAGGTCTGCTCCGGTCTTATCATTTATCACTCCGGCAACGTAATCCGTATTACCTTCAAGCGAAAAATATACAACTAAAGTTTTCATTTCCTCTCCTTAAATCCATATTCAATATCAAAACCACTTTTGTATTATACCATGAAGAGTAAAAAATAATTGATTATGCCGTTTATCCCTTAACAACAAAATCAGTTTTTACCCATTATTTTTACTATATTTGATTGAGGTTTTACGGGGATTGTGATAAAGTTTTAGTGTATGTATTTTATGTTCCGACGATGTCGGAAATTCGGATATCAAGGAGGGTACAATGATTTCCAGGAAAAAGATTGTTAAAAAGATTTGCTCAGTAATAATGGCAGCCGCAATGGGCCTTATGGTTGCTGCTATTCCTTCGACCGAGACTCACGCTCTTTACGGTATCAACGAGCTTACAGGTCTTCCCACCGCAGTCAACGAGATGCAGAGACCCGTTGCCGTAATGATCGACAACGACCAGATCGCAGCTCCACACTACGGACTTGCTGAAGCTGATATCGTTTATGAGCTTGTAAATTCAACAAGAAATAACAGAGTCACCAGACTCATGGCAATCTACAAGGATTACGCTTCCGTTCCCCGTATCGGAAACATCCGTTCCGCACGTCCCACCAATATCATGCTTGCAAATGAGTATGATGCGATCCTCGTTCACGACGGCGGTCCCGTTTACATCAATCCTTTTATCGCATTCTATAATCTCCCTCACCTTTCAGGAGGATTTGCAAGGATTCCCAACGGAAAACCCAGCTGGTACACCGAGTATGCAACTACCGGCCAGATCGCAGGAAGAATTGCCGGAGCAGGATATACTCCTTTCTATCAGAATGTAACCTGCGCACAAAACCGTTTCAATTTCGGAACCAATACTCTTCCCGCAGGCGTCCCCGTAGGAACCGTTTCACTTCCTTTCATTCACAACCAGACAAAGCTTATCTATAACGCTGCTACCGGAACCTATGATCTTTTCGAAAACGGAAAATACGTTAAGGACGGCGATGACTTCCAGCAGGTAACCTTCAAGAACTGTATCATCCAGTGTGCACCCATGATGCAGTATGATGCAAACGGATACATGGTATACGGAATCGTCGGTACCGGCGTCGGTTATTACCTCACCGGAGGAAAGGCAATCGCCATCATGTGGTTCAAGGACACCGTAGGTCACACCATCTATATGAACATGGACGGAACTCCTCTTACCGTTAATCCCGGAAAGACCTACATCGGAATCGTTCCCGATGATTCATGGGCACTTGTAACCTTCGCGTAATCTTAGAGATAAAGAACTGATACATATAAAGACGATCTGCCACCCGGCAGGTCGTCTTTTTTTATCGAAAATATGTTTGCTTTTTTGAAAAGATATGATATATTAGATACAAACAAATGTTTGTGCGAAAGTGTGTTCACTTTATGCACCTGTCGTTTCAAAGGAGAATTTATGAGGGATAACACCAAACCAACCGCAAAACAGCTTGAGATACTGGATTTTCTCAAAGAGACAATACTTACCAAGGGCTATCCACCCACGGTAAGGGAAATATGCGAAAAGGTGGACCTCAAATCCACATCAACAGTCTTCTCACATCTTGAGGCTCTTGAACGCAAGGGATTCATAAAAAGAGACCCTTCAAAACCAAGGGCAATAGAGATATGCGATGATTCCTTCCAGATGGTAAGGACAGAAATGACCTCTCTTCCCGTATACGGAAATGTCGCAGCAGGTCAGCCTATCCTTGCCGATGACAATATCATTGAATACTTTCCTCTTCCCTCGTCCGAACTCAGCAAGGGACAGTCTTTTATGCTGAATGTAAAAGGTGATTCCATGGTCAATGCCGGCATATTTGACGGTGACCGTATAATCGTCCGCCAGCAAAATACTGCGGAAAACGGAGAAATGATCGTTGCTCTCATAGACGATTCCGCAACGGTAAAGACATTCTACAAAGAAGACGGCCACATCCGTCTCCAGCCCGAAAATGACACCATGGATCCCATAATCGTGGATTCATGCCAGGTACTGGGCAAAGTATACGGTGTGATACGTATCTTCCACTGATACCCTGCCACTTCAACCATTTAATACATGCACAAAACCCGGGGACATGATCCCCGGGTTTTAATATCATATCTCTACTTTCTCAGCGTCGCTCCAGATCCTCTCGAGATCATACAGATCCCTCATGTCCTTATCGAAAATATGGATCACAAAATCTCCGTAATCAAGAAGCACCCATCCGGCACTGTCATAACCTTCTATTCCTTTGCAGCTAAGTCCGCTTTTTGAAAGAGCTTCCTCCACACCGTCGGAAAGAGCCTGGATCTGGGAACGGTTTGAACCGGAACAGATAACGAAGCAGTCTGTAACATCAGAAACCTTTCTTAGGTCTAAAACCGAAATATCCATGCCCTTCTTATCTTCAAGAGCATCTACTACTGTTTTGATCTCACTTATAATATCTAATGCCAATGATAATCTCCTTAAATTAAATGTTGCGAAGCGACATATCGGGCTTTATCTGGTTTTTATAGTACTCATATGCTGCTATGGATGACGGAGCAACAGGTTTTCCCTGACTCTGAACATAACCGGTAACGGACTCCATTATCCATAAAAGCGCCTGATCAAGATCTGTAAACGCAGCCTTACGCACACCGTCCATGATCATAAGCTTTTTACGGCATGGCTCGATAAAATCAGCCACATAAACGATTTTCTCAAGAACGGACATATTGGGGCGTCCCACCGTATGGAATCTTATGGCATTCAAAATATCCTCATCCTCAATGTCATAATCATCCCTTGCCACAATAGCTCCGCATTTTGCATGAAGAAGGGAATGGTTATCCAGTTCTTCCTGAAGAGGCGGAAAACCGGACTTCTCCATAATCTTAATCTTATCATCATCATCCATGCATTTGGCACAATCATGAAGAAGCCCCGCAACCCTGGCCTTTTCAACATCCTCGCCGTATAAAAAAGCCATGCAGGCAGATGTATACTCAACTCCCAGAGAATGCTCAAACCTGGACTGATCCAGTTCTTTTTCAAGCTGCTTTCTTAATTTGATGATATCTTTATTGCTCATAAACATTACTCAGATCAGTTTTTGGAAGCCTTGGGAAGCTCGATCTTCGGCTTTTCCTTATCAGGTTTATACAGAACGATCTTCCTGCCTATGGTATGTACGACAGTTGATCTGGTTCTGCCTGCAATGATCTCGGCAAGCTCACGGGGATCATCCTCGCAGTTTTTAAGAACCGAGATCTTAAGAAGTTCATTTTTGGCAAAATACTCATCAAGTGCTGCGATGGTCTCCGGAGTCACTGATGACTTTCCAAGAGAAAACGCAGGTTCCAGCTTGCTGCCCAGACTTTTTAAATATGCTCTTTGTTTACTTGTTAGTTCCATATGATCACCTTATTTATAATACTCAAATGAATGTCCGTAAAGTCTTACAGTGTCTCCGTCCTTGATACCAAGTTCCTCCAGCATATCCAGCATACCGTTATCCTTAAGAAATCTCTGGAAGAAAGCAAAACCCTTCTCAGAATCAAGATTGGTATATCCAAGCATCTTTTCGATCCTGGGTCCTTCGATAACATACTCATATTCCTCATCATCGAAGTAAACGGTAAAAGGATCCTCAGCATATTTAAGAGACTCAGCAGGATCATATTCCTGTTCAAATACTTTTGTTTCTGCAGGAAGCGATCTGACAAGTTCGTTAACGGCACGTAACAGTTCGGGGATACCGTCACCTGTTGCTGCAGAAATGGGATAAACCTTGATTCCCATAGGCTCATACTTATCTTTAAGAGCCTTCAGATTCTCCTGTGCATTTTCATAGGATTCAAAAAGATCAGATTTGTTGGCTGCTATCATTCTTGGTCTTTCAAGAAGAGTTGCATCATATCTTGAAAGTTCGTTCTCAAGAATTGAAAGATCCTCAAGAGGGTCACGTCCCTCGGTTCCAACGGTATCTACTACAAATAACAAAACCTTACATCTTTCAACATGTCTTAAGAACTCAAATCCAAGTCCAAGACCGTCACTGGCGCCTTCTATTAGTCCCGGGATATCGCTTATGACAAACTGCTCTCCCCCAAGATCAACCACGCCTAAATTTGGTCTTAAGGTTGTAAACTGATAACCTGCAACTTTAGGCCTTGCATTTGTACATGCGGAAAGAAGGGATGATTTTCCTGCATTGGGGAAACCCACAAGTCCCACATCGGATGCAACCTTAAGTTCGAAAATAGTCTCTATCTCAAGTGAAGGCTGACCGGGCTGAGCGTATTTGGGAGCCTGCATGGTACTTGTTGCATAATGCTGGTTTCCCTGGCCTCCTCTGCCACCCTTGAGGATGACATATTCCATACAGTCACCGGACATATCTATAATGACTTTACCGCTTTCGGCATCTCTAACAACGGTTCCTTCGGGAACTTTAAGGACTATATCATCTCCGTCCTTACCGCGGCAATTTTTCTTTCCGCCGTTTTCGCCGTTACCTGCAGCATATTTGCGCACATTCCTAAAATCAATAAGAGTATTAAGCCCCTTATCGACTCTGAGAATGACATCGCCGCCCTTTCCGCCGTCTCCGCCGTCAGGTCCGCCGTTAGTCACATATTTTTCTCTTCTGAAGGAGACGTGACCGTCTCCGCCTTTCCCGCTTTTTAAAATTACACGGGCTTTATCACAATACATTTAACCGTCCTCGAAAATAAAAAGGACCCTGACTTGTCAGCCAGAGTCCTTAACGCTTTAATTACTGCTCTTTGGGATAAACAGAAGCCTGTGTTCTGTCCTTACCTTTTCTCTCAAATCTGAGAACACCATCAACCAGTGCATAAAGAGTATCGTCTCCGCCGATACCAACATTATTACCGGGGTGGATCTTGGTTCCGCGCTGTCTGTAGAGAATATTTCCTGCTTTTACGAACTGACCGTCCGCACGCTTTGCACCAAGTCTCTTGGCTTCGGAATCTCTGCCGTTCTTAGTGGAACCGACACCCTTTTTATGAGCAAAGAACTGAAGATTCATTCTAAGCATTGTCCTTAACCTCCTTGAATTGTATAAGCAAAAACTTTTCACCGTACTGCTCTGAAAGCTGTTTTACAGAATTCTCAAAAGCTTTCATGAGACATCTTGCACCTTCACCCGGAGTATCCTTGATGATACATCTGATAAAAGCTGTCTCCTCGTTGGTACTCAGATCAAGTTTCTGCCCGGCCGCCATCTTTAAACCGTTAATGGTATGGATGGACAAAGCCGAAATAGCTGAACATAAAACATCGGGATCACCGTTTTTTGCGTATCCCGCATGACCCATACAGGTAAAACCTCTGTAGGATCCGTCCTGTGATTTTTCAATCACTATCGTAGTCATTAAAAATAATTAACCTTTGATAGAATCGATCTTAACCGCAGTAAAAGGCTGTCTGTGTCCGTTCTTCTTATGATATCCGGACTTTCTCTTATAACGGTAAACGATGACCTTCTTCTCACGATCCTGCTTTACAACAGTACCGGTAACTTTTGCAGAAGCTGCATCCTTACCTGCCTTGAGAGAACCGTCATTGATAGCGATAACATCGAAAGTAACCTTGTCACCTTCAGCTGCATCGAGCTTCTCAACTCTGATCTCATCACCTTCGGAAACCTTATACTGTTTTCCACCGGTTGCGATAATAGCGTACATAATAGGCACCTCCTTTTCATGAACCATCATGAAGTATGCGTCATGGTCCTTTTAATCGCTGATACGGTGCTGCATTTAAGCAGACTTATAGACCTTTTCAAGCGGCATACTCGAATATTTTAGCAACCGGATGCCTGTTTGTCAACGATTATTTTGCCTCAAAATCGTCAATATACTGTCTTATGAGTTTAACAGTGCCGTCAACTCCCAAAACCGCCGAATTTATACACAGATCGTAGCTGGAAGCCTTGCCCCATTTACGGTTGGTATAATAATTGTAATAGCTCTGTCTCTGCTTATCCTTCTTGTTGATCATATCTCTTGCCTTGAACTCATCAAGAGTATATAGATTCTTTATACGGTTAACCTTGAAATCTTCATCCGCATAAATAAACAGATTAATGACATTATCCCTGCCTTCAAGTGCATAATCCGCACATCTTCCGACTATGACAGCAGGTCCTTCATCAGCTATCTTTTTAATGGTATCAAACTGGGCAAGAAAAACCTTCTGTGAAATGGGCATATCAACAAAAGATGAAGAATTATATCCGAAACTGTAAGTATCGATGACCAGATTATAAAGAAATGAATTGGTAGGTCTCTCATCATGATTCTGAAGTATTTCCTCGCAAAAGCCGCTCTCTTTAGCAGCCCTGGCAAGAAGTTCTCTGTCGTAATAAGGGATATCATAAGCTTTTGCAAGCTTTTCACCGATCTCCCTTCCTCCTGATCCGAATTGTCTTCCAATGGTAATTACAGTCTTCATAATGATCACCGCCCTTCATTGAATATAGAAAAATACAAAATTTTCTTAAAATATATTATAAAACCGTTTTCCTATAAATTCAATTAGTTGTCTGAATAATCAGCGAATTATCTGATTATATAATAATGTTCACTTATTTCTTAATAC
>ONTX01000002.1 GCA_900320825.1 uncultured Lachnospiraceae bacterium
CCGATTGAAATCGAACTGTATATGTGATAGGATTTACGTAAGAACGAAAAATAAAATGCCGCATAAGCGAAGGGGGTTTGCCATGACAATCAGCGAAAGGATATTTAAGGTTTTAAAAGAAAAAAACATGACGCAAATGGAGTTTGCAAAGAGAGCAGGCTTTTCAAACAGCGCAATAAGTGATTGGAAACGAAAAAAAACAAATCCTTCCGCTGAAAAAATCATGGACATATGCTATGCACTTGATATCACTCCGGAGCAGTTGCTTACCGGGAAGGGCATTGACGATGCTGGCGAAATTGATACAATAGCCGATTGGTTTCATATTGATAAAACAGATAAAAAGCTACTGGAGGATTATCACGGAATGCAGGATGGTCAGCGGAAGAGGCTGCTGGCATATGTACAAACATTGAAGAAATTGGAAGACTTGGAAAGAATGGAATAAGAATTGGCGTATGTTATGAATATGTTGAGATATTGTTTATTAGATTGATTATTATCTTTACAAATAGAATTCATTCTAAATACGAAACAATATATGGCATAAACGGAATTAGAAATGGAGTGATTTTGTGCTGTTTGATGACGACAAGATAATAGAAATCTTGCAGAGGTTGCCTTCAGAGGGCCCTTGCATAGATTATAAAGTAATACCTTATAAGAAAAATCAGAATCACGCATTTTTGCGAGACGTTATTTCCATGCTCAACTCTGAGCAAGCTGCGGGAGAAGATAAATTCATTATTGTTGGAATAACGGATTCGCCACGAGAATTGAGAGGAATAGAACTTGAGCAGTGGCGCGACGATAACGAATGGCAGAATCTAATAAAAAAAATAACACCAAGACCAGATGTGCGAACCGGCTATGTAAAATATCAAGAAATGTTTTTTGGATATGTTTATATTCCGGGCACTAATAATGAGTGGGTTTATGAAGCAAATGAATCGGTTGTAAGTGATAAAAACGATCGTGTTAGCGAAAAAAACATAATATCAAAGGGACAGGCGTATATAAGAATTGCAAGCGTTAATGAAGTTTTAATGGCAGCGGGAAGAAAGAAACTTCTTGAGAAAAAGACTCAGCAGCTAAATGTGTATAGACCGATTATTACTGATAGCTCAGAAGAAAGGATGGTTTTGCTCGCATTATCTTTGGTGGGTGTTTGGAATGAGAAATGCAGTGGTGACATTAATGCAATAGAAATCTTGTCAGGGAGAAGGATTGATGATATTAAACGAATTCTTCGTCGTGAGAATGGAATTAATTCAGGAAATATAAATTATAACAATGGATACTGGAGTTTTTCCAATCATTTATCAAGCCTTTTATCAGAAGCGGACCACATATTTGATGATCATATTGATTTATTCTTTGAAGTCATTCGTTCTTGTTTTTTTGAAATTGATCCTAGATACGATTTGCCTGCAAATCAGAGGAGCTTTTCTACGATATTAAAAAAAGATCAAAAAAGAAACTATTCTGATAGGATTACAATAGGACTGGCAGAAACGCTAGCAATAATGGGGAACTATGATAAATCATTTACTAAATGCTCCAGAAATAAGATCTTGAATGAAATATATAAATTCGAAAGGGAAATTTTTAAAACTTCTGATTGGAGATTATATGCAACTATTTCTAAAGAGATTCAGATGCTTGGGGAAGCTTGCCCGGATGTATTTATGGACGAAATAAGTAGATTATTACGTACTCGAGATGGAGCTTTTTTACAGTATTTATCGGAGCAGGAGGATTCGATTACAACGTTGCAATATGGATACGAAATTGGAAGTGTTTTATCGATTATTGCAAAGAAGGAAGAGTTTTTCTCTAAAGCGATGGGGACGCTATTGCTTCTTTCCGGGGTAAGACCACAGTTTGTTGATACGATGGTTGGAATTGTTTTGCCCTGGTATCCACAGACGCATGCTCCTTCTGCGTTAAGAATTGGAGTTTTCAAGGGTTTGGCACAAGAGGATTTTAACTTAACATGGGACATTTTAATGAAATTAATGCCACATGTGGTGACTACTGGCAGTCCAATTCAGAAACCTCAATATATGGAAATAGAGGATCTTCCAGAGCAAGTCAGTCAAAAAGACTATTTTGATACATCTGTAGGGTACATAAGATTAGCTGAAAGCATGATTGGTTCAGATGTTAATCGAATGTGCGCAATGGTTTCCGTCATTGACGATGTTGACGTAACTTTACAACAGGAAATACTAGATAAAATCAAAGATAATTCAAAGACTTTGGATGACGTTTCAAAAGCCAAGTTATGGAATAGATTAAAAGATTTTATTCATAAACATCGAAAATTTCCGGATGCAACATGGGCATTTGGAGAAGAGAGACTGTCTACTATAGAAGAATTTGCTAATGAGCTGATTCCTGATGATAGTAGATTAAAAGCTATTAGATATTTTAGAAATGATCAGTATTCTCTTTATACGGATAGAGGGAATTATGCAGAAGAAGAGCAACGGATAAAGCAAGAACAGATTAATGCCATCGAAGACATTTATAAAAAATCAGGATTAGATGAGTTGGCAGAGTTTGTAGCCAGCGTTGAAAATAAGAGAATAGCAGGGGCAAGAGCAAGTACATTCCTTCAGGTTGATGAGATCCGCCATTTTATTGGGGTGAGTGAAAATGTGGATCAGGATGAGTTTTTGGAAGGATTAATGACATCGTTCCCATTTGATAAGGTAGAAACGATAATAAAGGATTTTTCTGATAACGTAAAAGCGCAGATATTAGAAAAACTACCGCTTTCGGATAAATTAGTTCTTTATATTAAGTCGTTGGATATACTAGCGCAGGAAATCTTTTGGAGGAATACCAATGTATGGGGTTATATGAATGATTCGTATACATTGCTGGAGGACACAATATCTTATTTGAATAAATATCATAGGACTGAGAAGAGTATTAGCCTTATATATTTTAATGCTTTTCATAACGATAAAAATGTGTTAATACAACCCGAATTGGTAATAGAGACATTGAAACAGAATGTCGAAAATCAAGCGGAAAATACGCAGGACGAGTATCATATCCAACAAATCATAAAGTGGCTTCAGGAGAGAAATATTGAGAAATCCTCGATGTTGGAACTTGAGTGGAAGTATTTGGCGTTTCTTAAGGATAGCGAAGGCTATCCGCCAATTAATCTATGGCAAGAAATGTCCGAGAATCCAGAGTTTTTTATTTGGATTGTTAAGATTGTATGTGGAAAGGAAGAAGAGCCATCTTGGAGCGAGGAAGATAAACAAAAGATTAAGTCTCACTGCTTTGGATTGCTATACAGCTGGAAAAGAGTTCCGGGATTGGATAAAAACGGAAAAATAAATAAAGAAGTATTAGCCTCGTGGTTTACTTATGTTAAGGAAAAGTCGGCTGAATTTGAGATCTCTGGATTGACAATGAGTTATTTTGGACAAGCGGCATTTCATAGTCCCGCGGATGCAGATGGTTTTTTCATAGATCGAGAAGTGGCAAGATACTTGCAATCTGATGTAGATGGAGCAATGTTATCCGGATATCACTCGGAAGCAATTAACTCTCGAGGCGTGTATTTTGTTGATTACACTGGAGAAACCGAGTTTAAGATTGAGGAGAGCTATATAGTAAAAGCGAAGGCAGCTGACGAAAATGGTATGTTCCGACTGGCAGAAACAATAAGGAATATAGCTGCATCCTATCATGAAGAGGGGTTAAGAAACAAAGAGCTCCATATGATAGAAGATGAAGAATAGCAAACGAAAAGGCAACACAAATCCGGGAGCAGACAAGATCATGGTCATATGTGAAGTACTGCAGATCACGCCGGATAAACTCCTTGTAGGAAAGTAATATAATGAGAAGCCGGAATATGATTATTCGATCATTACAGATGATATAGAAATGCAGATCATGAAAGAATATCATGATCTTTTTGAATCAAAAAAGAAGAGATAGCTGGCATATGTGTGTATGTTGCAGAATACGAAGGAGAGGGAGGAGACAGACAATGAGTAAATTGATAAAAATAGATGAAAACTATAAGAGATGGATAGAGGATGTTAGTGGTAGATTCCGGGCTGGTCAGATTAAGGCGGCTATGAAAGTCAATGATGAAATGCTGCGGTTTTATTGGTCGTTGGGACGCGATATAGAAAAACTCAAAGGTTTATTTTCGTGGGGCGAAGATCTTTATTCGACAATTAGCAAAGACCTGACAGAATTATTACCGGATGTTAAGTCATTTTCATCTAGAAACCTCAGATATATGAACTCGTTTTACAATTTCTACCCCGATGCAATAATATTGCCCCAAGTTGGGGCAATATTAGAGACGAACGATAAATTGCCCCAAACCGGGGCAAAAACACAGGAGGAGATCATCTTTCTTATACCATGGGGACATAACAAAGTAATTCTTGATAAGTGCAAGGATAACAAGGATAAGGCTCTATTCTTTGCGAATAAGACATTGGAGAACAACTGGTCTCGTTCGGTCCTGCTGAATTCTTTGGAAACCGATCTTTATGAACGTCAGGGGAAGGCAATAACAAATTTTACTCAGACTCTTCCGGGAATACAGGGAGATTTAGCACAGGCAATAACAAAAGATCCATATAATTTTGATTTTCTAACTTTGCATGAAAAGTATAATGAAAAGGAACTGAAGGATGCTTTGATAGATAAGGTTCAATCATTTCTTCTTGAACTTGGAACAGGCTTTGCATATATGGGGCGAGAAATCCGGATAAAGGTTGGTCAAAAAGAAAAGTTCATTGATCTGCTATTTTATAATACGCGCGTCCACTGTTATGTGGTTGTGGAGGTTAAGGCTGGCGAATTTGATTCAACTAACATGGGTCAGCTCGGCACGTATGTTGTAGCAGTGAACCATCAGATGAAGACAGACTATGATAATCCTACGATTGGACTTATTGTCTGCAAAGGTATGGATAGAGTTGAAGCACAGTATGCATTGGAAGCGAGTACGCAACCGTTGGGAGTATCGAGTTACGAACTATCTAAACTGGTGCCGGAGGAGTTTAAAGGCAGTCTGCCTACCATAGAAGAAATTGAAGAAGAACTGTCGGAAGAATGATTTTTTTACCTCGAGTTCGAGGCAATTGTGAGGAGTATGTTGAGCAAAGAAAAAACGAAAGTATATCTGTATACTCGTGTATCCACACTGATCCAGGTTGACGGCTATTCGCTTGATGCACAGAAGTCTAAGATGAAAGCCTTTTGCGAATATAATGATTACGAAATTGCCGGGGAATATGAAGATGCCGGCAAATCCGGCAAGTCCATAGAAGGAAGGATTCAGTTCAATCGGATGCTTGAG
>ONTX01000308.1 GCA_900320825.1 uncultured Lachnospiraceae bacterium
ATAAACAATGCTTATGATGAATTCTTTACTGATACTTGAAGGATAATAGTATTGTGAATAAGGCTGACAATAGAGACAGATCAAAAGTGAATATCATTCTTTTGCTCATTGCGGCAGGAATGCTTCTTCTTTCTTTGTGCCTTGTTTTGCTTTTGGGAAATGAGAAGCAGGAGAAGGATTATCCCGTGGCAACTTCTGTTTCCGATGTTCTTGTTGGAGTTAAGCTGGATGGGACTGTTGAGGAGATCAGACCCTATTATGATATCGATATCGAAACCGGTGATGTAGTTGATGATACTGTTTACTATTTTTTGCCGACGGGGGCGAAGGATGAGAAGATCGTTTTTTTAAATGTTCCGGGAGGGGCTGTTTTTGACGGATTGAAGATTCAGTCAGGGCAAGGTATTGCGGATCCGGCAGATTTTCTTGAGAAAACTCATATTCTGGAAGTGCCTGCAGGTGAATTCTGTGAGAAAAGAAATGTGATTTTCATGTCTTCATCGCAGATAGGTTCTGTATTTATACATACGGAGAGTGGTTCGCTTGATCTTATTCACGAGAGTAAAGACAATAAAGAACCGGCACATCTTACGGTTTTTGATGAACGCGGAAGCGCTGTGTATGATGAGAGCATCGCATATATCAAAGGAAGAGGTAAGTACTCCTTTGAGAAGTATGATAAAAAGTCTTACAAGATCCGTTTAAACTCAGGAAGTTCAATCTTCGGATTTGCTGAAGCAGACAGTTTCACCCTCATTTCAAATCCGTCCGATTTTACGAGACAAAGAAACAGGCTGGCGTATGAATATGCAAATGATTTCACGGATATACCTGCACCGGAAAGTAAGTATATAGATCTGTATATTAACGGAGAATACAGGGGCAATTATCTCTTTTGCACGGATAAAGATAACCTTGTCCCGCTGACAGGTGCATCGGCACTCGAAAAAAGAAATGATGAATTGCGTGGCGAAGACGGAGGGGATATTACAGGCGGTTATATTCTGGAGCATTGCGGTAATGAGACGGATTTTGTTACCGATGGAGGACATCCCTTTGAGGTGATCTATCCCGATAATGCCACGGAAAGTCAGGTGGAATATATTAAAAATCTGATGAACGAAACGGAAAAAGCCATCTGTTCCCCAAACGGTGTAAATCCCGAAACAGGCGGATCATATCTTGATTATATTGATGTTGATTCCTGGGCCGAAAAATTTGTAATGGATGAGTTGTTTGCAGAGCCGGATAAAACCTTAAACGGAGGAGGGCGAAGCGTTTTTTTCTATAAATTTTCTGATAGTGTGGATACACATATATTTGCCGGACCTGCCTGGGATTATGATCTTGGAACGGGATTTAATGCCTACGTTCTAAAGAGCAATCTCAATTTCAGTGTCGGTGAACAGAGCTACCTCGGTCCGTCTCTTATGAGCCGGGATGAAATGATGAATGCGATAAAGGACAAGATGACTCTTGCTTCCGAATGGGTAGAAGATAATATGTCGTTGACTATCCGAAATGATACAAGGCTTATTACGGATTCTGTTGCCATGGATAACATTCGCTGGAAGGCTAATTATCAGAGTTCTGAGTACAGTTCTTTTGAGGCCGAAGCTGATTATCTGAGATTCTACATAAGGGCAAGACGTGACTGCCTGACGGATGCATGGCTTAACGGGACACAGTATCATACAGTGACCTTTTTGGATTATGAGGGAAATCCCTGCAGAAACTACAGGGTAAGACATGGTGATACACTGCCAGAGATTCCTGTCATTAATTCGTACATCGCCATATTTGACGGTTGGAGGGATGAAAAAGGAAAGGCTCTTATAGAATGGCAGCCGATACTTGAAGATACTGTATTTTATTCAAAATGGGTCGATGCTGATCTTTTAGCACAGAATATCGAATCTATCAGCGGTGTGGATGCAGATCAATTGGATACAGAGGCCATGCAGGCATTCATAAATGCTGTAAGAATGCAGCAAAAAGAGGGTGTTGTTGAAGAAACGGAAAGATGAGTTTTTTATTTAAGTCTGTTATAATTTTTTAATATCGGATCAGAGTAAAGCCCGGGAAATATGAATAAATTTGCTTTTAAAAATACATATGAGGATCAGAAAAGGATATTCTTCTATATATCTGTATTTTTGCTTGTCATTTGTGCCGTTCCGCTATTTATGATCTCACATTATAATCATATGAGCGTTGATGATTATGCTTTTGTGAGCAGGTCTGTTGATTCCTGGAGACAGTATCATTCTGTTTTCCGTGTTTTAAAGGACCAATTTGAATTTGCATATGGTTTTTATTTTACCTGGCAGGGGACTTTTTCAATGACATGGCTTGGAGGCGCTCTGACAGCTGTTATCTGTGAAAATGCGTATTTTTTAAGCACCTACATTACTCTCGGAGGGCTTATAATTTCCGAACTTTTGCTTTTCATGATCATCGGAACCAAAGGGTTTGGAGCCGGAATATATGATACCGGAATTGTGTCATGCTGGCTTTTGATCCTTCAGATTCTTATGGTTCCCAATCCGGTTGAGGCTTTTTTCTGGGCAAACGGTTCTTTTATGTACATGGGATCCTATATATTGGCGGTTTTCCTCTTTCTGTTGATATTTATTGATATCAGGCATAGATCAAGAATTGATAAGATGAGGAAAAGAACGTTTTTTGTCAGAACGGGCATAGTTACATTATCGGTTCTTGTGGCTTTTGGAAATTATGTTACTGCACTTTTTTGCCTGTCTTCATTTATTCTTCTCACTTTAATGATGCATGTTATGAGAAAAAAAGGAAGATTGTTTACTACTGCAGTTTTTATACTATATCTTATCGTATTTATTTTAAATATCTCAGCCCCCGGAAACAGGGTCCGTCAGACAGTAGTGGGAAACCCTCAGTACGGTCCGGTAAAAGCGGTTATTAAGTCGGTTTTGTCCGCAGGTGAATATATAGTTTGCAATCTATATCCTACGGTAATTATCATTTTGATGATGATGATCCCTTTTATCATAGGAATTGTAAAGAATAAGGCTTTTGAAGGCGGGAACGCTTTTCGGTTTCCGATCATTTTTTCCGGTATTTCATTTGGACTTTATGCATCTCAGTTTGTACCCACTACATATGCCCTCGGTGAACTGGTTGCTGGCAGAGTCCTTAATATTTACAGGATAACAATGTACCTTTTTCTTTTCACCAATCTTATTTATTGGACAGGCTGGATCCTTTCAAGATTACATTCAGAGCATGTGGATATCACCGCAGATGTTTTGGCATTCAAGAAAAGTTATCTGCTCGTTACTATGATCATTTTCTTTGCCATATTCTGTTTTTCTGCGTACTTTTACGGTGGA
Source organism: uncultured Lachnospiraceae bacterium (assembly GCA_900320825.1). Lineage (GTDB taxonomy): Bacteria > Bacillota > Clostridia > Lachnospirales > Lachnospiraceae > AC2028. The sequence continues at coordinate 3,369 of ONTX01000308.1, forward strand.
AGAACTCTTACTACCGTAAGTGCGATTGATTCTCTCAGGACCGGACAGGCAGCTCTTTACAAAGCCGAGCAGGAAAAACGTCTTGAGATCCTTCATGATGATTCGATCCGTGATGCAGATCTTGATGAGTTTACAGATCCTCCTTATATGTTATATTTCGGCGATATCCGTCCGGATTCCGACAATCTGGATGTTGCGGAGTTTTACGGGAAAGATTCTGTAAATCTCATACTGTGGAAATGATGTATGGTGATCAATCTGTAAAGGGATGACAGGCAAGTGGGATTAAAGTACAGAAATGAGTATAAAGCAGTACTGGATGGGGCCAGACTGGGGCTGATTGAAAAGGCTTTGCGGGGACTCTGCATTCCAGATTCTCACGCCGGTGAGGATGGCCGCTATAAGGTTAAGAGCCTGTATTTTGACACTCCCGACAGGAGATGCTATTTGCAGACGTTAGACGGGGTTGATGACAGGGCAAAGTATCGGATCCGTATTTATGATAATTCACCCGATTTTATTTCTTTGGAGAGAAAAGAAAGTCTTCGTGGTAAAAAGAGAAAACTTACCCAGCGTATTTCAAGACGGGTTTTCGATTCAATAGTAAATGGTGACAGCATAAACGAGGAAGGCGAGGTCTTGAACAGGTTTTTGGCTGATGCGGAAGCTTTCAGACTGGAGGGCATTGCGGTCATAGAATATGACAGAACATCCTTTACTCATCCTGCCGGAAATGTAAGGGTTACCTTTGATCGTAATATTTCGGCGTATCGCGGAGACTTATTTTCCGTGAATCCTTCGGCTGTGCCGGTAATGTTTAATGATATGCATGTCCTGGAAGTGAAATTTGACGAAGTGCTTCCGGGTGCTATAAAAAGTTGTCTTGATGCATACGGTATTGAAGTGTCGAGCTTTTCGAAATACGTTCATGGGATCGATGCTTTGTCTGGAATAATGGAAGGAGATTATAGGTGAGTATTAAAGATATTATCAAAAAATCGTTTATCGAAGGCTTTACGAGTAATATACCTTCATTGAAGCTTATGCTGTTATGTCTGGCATGTGCCCTTTTGATCGGGGTGTATATCTATTGTGTGTACAGGCTGTGCAGCAGGGATGCATTCTATTCCCAGGAATTTAATCTGTCACTTATCATGATAAGTGTCATTACCTGCGCTATCATCCTGACTATACAGAGTTCGGTCATCGTGTCTCTGGGAATGGTAGGTGCTCTGTCCATTGTCAGATTCAGAACAGCTGTAAAAAGTTCCATTGATCTTGTGTTCCTGTTTTGGGCCATCAGCATAGGTATTATCACAGGAACGGGGTTGATCGGACTTGCGGTACTGGTTTCTTTTATTTTGAGCATACTGATCATTATCTTTAGGATGGTTCCGAAGCCTTCAAAAAATTCATATTATGTTTCTGTTGATTGTACATCACCCGATTCCCTTGATTCGATCTTAGAGTGTATTAAAGGGTATGATGCTCATTACAAAGTGCTTTCACAGAATATTTCGGGCGG
>ONTX01000104.1 GCA_900320825.1 uncultured Lachnospiraceae bacterium
AGCCTTGGTTCCTTCGCCGGTTGCCACATTACCTGCAATAACTGGAAGATCGGGATATTTCTCCTTGATCATCTTTACACAATTGATGACATTCTGTGAATGACCGTGTGCCGAATCAAGAACGATAACGTCGACTTTTGCTTCAACAAGAGCCGCAACCCTGTCAAGAACATTGGCTGTGATTCCAACGCCTGCTCCGCAGAGGAGTCTGCCCTTATCATCCTTGGCAGAATTGGGATATTTGATGGTCTTTTCGATGTCCTTTATCGTTATAAGACCTTTGAGATTATAATCATCGTCTACAATAGGAAGCTTTTCTTTTCTTGCCTTGCCGAGTATATCCTTTGCCTCTTCAAGGGTAACTCCCTCCTTGGCAGTGATAAGACCCTCGCTGGTCATGCATTCCTTAATCTTTTTGGAATAATCTGTTTCAAACTTAAGATCACGGTTTGTGATGATACCCACAAGCTTGTGGCCTTCGGTAATGGGGACACCGGAAATACGGAACTTTCCCATAAGATCGTCGGCATCAGCAAGAGTATGCTCGGGGCTTAAAAAGAAGGGATCGCTGATAACTCCGTTCTCGGATCTTTTTACCTTATCGACCTCATCGGCCTGGGCTTCGATGGACATATTCTTATGAATGATACCGATGCCGCCCTGTCTGGCCATTGCGATAGCCATACGGTGTTCCGTAACGGTATCCATTCCGGCACTCATAAGAGGGATATTAAGTCTTATGGTGGATGTAAGATTGGTATGCAGATCTACCTGATTTGGTATGACCTGAGAGTAAGCAGGAACAAGCAGTACGTCGTCAAATGTTATGCCTTCTTCCACAATCTGTGCCATGATCTTCCTTTCCGCAGCGAATCTGCTCCTGAAATTATAGTGAATAAGTGATAAGAAAAAGAAAAATTTTAAAAATGTTAACACCTTAAATAACAAATGTCAAGAAGCCCGGATGAAAAAATCCGGGCTTCCCGATATATTTATTTTCCTTAGGATATATGCTGTTTTCGGGCATCTTTCCCCATCACTGTTTTATACGGGGAAAGAGCAGTATCACCTTAAACAGATCCCCGTCAACCGAAAGCTTCAGTTTCCCGTTCATCAGTTCCATAAGGCTCTGCGCGATGGAAAGTCCGAGTCCGTTTCCTTCAGAGTTTCTGGAACTGTCACCTCTGACAAAACGTTCCAAAAGTTCATCGCTTGTTACGTTAAGCGGATCTTTTGAAGTATTCTTGATCTCTATGGCCGCTTCATCGGATCCCCCGCTCAGGTTAACATAGACCCTTGTACCCGGCTGTGCGTATTTGGATACATTGACAAGAAGATTATCCAGCACTCTCTGAAGATGCTTTGTATCAGCCATGATATTTATATCTTCTTCAGGCAAGCGGATATTTAATTCAAGGTCTGCCTCTCCCAGTTTTTCCTTATATTCACCGATCACCTGGTGAAGCACGGTATTTACGTTACAGGGAATAAGATCAGCTTTGAGATTTCCCGTCTGGGCTTTGGAAGCCTCGATAAGATCCTCCAGGAGTTTTTTCAGTTTTACGGACTGCTTTTCAAGTATCTCAAGATACTCACGGTTTGCACTCTCTCCTTCGGGCTGCTCTTTCAACAGTTCAACATAGCTAATGATAGAAGTAAGAGGGGTCTTGATATCATGGGATACATTGGAGATCAGTTCGGTCCTGAACCTTTCGCTCTTCATCCTCTCGTTTACCGCAAGTTCAAGTCCTGCACCCGCAGAATTGATACTCTCACCAATTTCCTTAAGATCAAAGAACATATGAGAGGTATCTACGGGAGCACTCATATTTCCCTGAGCAAGTGCTTTTGCCCCCTTTGAGACCCTGTTAAGCTGCAGGCAGCAGATGATGAATAAAGGAACAAGGACAATGGTCTGACAAAACCACCCCAGTACGATAAGTTCATCCGCATTGCCGGAAAGTGCAATAACCATCACGATAAACTCGGCAATCGTTGCGACTGCACATATTCCCATGAGCCTGAAAAGAAGGGGGACATTTCCGCGCCACTGATATGATAGTTTTTTCCATACCTTTCTTATTATGGTAAAAAATCCTGCAATAAACTTCACAAAAGATATCACCAAAAATACGCCTGCTGCAAACGCAAGAAGTATCGGAAGAAAACGTAAGCTGCATGCCATGTCTATTAAGGACTTACTTCTTACGAACAGATCATCATATTCCGTATTCAAAGGATCGGCTACCCTTGCGTAAAGATAATAATCCTCCTGACTGTCGCTTTTCTTCTCACTATAGAAATTTGTTACATATGAATCGGAATCCCACAGACTGTCAATATTGTAATAAAAAACCGAATTGTCTCCCAGTGTGGCGCTGTATCTGAAAAGGCCGAAACCTCCGTCCTTCAGATACTCTTCAGGGATCGTGCATACAAGAGGGGCCGAAGGATCCTTAAATTCTTTCTCGGAAGGTTCACTTCCGGAAAAAACAACATACTGGAAATTGGTATCCCTGAGAAGTCTTAAGTTAAAATCACCCTTAAAGTCGGACAACGCACATGAGGCATAATCCCTCATAAGCCACTCGTTGCAGTTTTTTCTGAAAAGAGTCTCGCTGTCATACATCCCGAAGCTCACAAAAGCCTCAAGGATCATCATGCAAAAGCCAAGAACCATCCCGCTTACGACCAGCCACACAAGCCAGAAAAAAGCACCGTGTTTTTTTACTGTTTTTGTATTATCTTCTGATATTTTCATAATTCTCCCTTTTTACGGCTTTTTTTCGTCGAGATAATAACCTCTTCCCCATATCATCTTAATATATCTGGGATTTGAAGGATCGATCTCGATCTTTTCACGAAGATGCCTGATGTGGACCGCCACTATGCTTTCACTTCCCATGCAGCTGTCCTTCCAGACCTCGCTGTAAAGCTCTCCCGGCGTAAAAACTTTTCCGGGGTTTTCCATAAGATATTTCAAAATATCATATTCCGTCCTGGTAAGCTTTACAGGCTCTCCGTCAAGCCATACCTCCTTTGTACGGTCTGTAACTTTAATTCCGCCGAGGACCAGCTCTTCATCATCCGTTTTTTCGGAAATATTTCCTCCGAGCTGTGTATATCTTCTGAGTCCTGATCTGACCCTTGCCATCAGTTCCACGGGATTAAAGGGCTTGGTAACATAATCATCCGCACCCAGGTTCAGTCCCAGGACCTTGTCGGTATCCTCGCTTTTTGCGGTAAGCATTATGACCGGAACATTACTGAACTCGCGTATCACGGAAAGAGCAGTGACTCCGTCCATTACAGGCATCATGATATCCAGAATGACCAGATGGATCCCGCCGCCTTTAACGATATCGATCGCCTCTCTTCCGTTGCATGCTTTCCTTACATTGTAGCCTTCAGATTTCAGAAAAATCTCTATCGCACTCGCGATATCTTTTTCATCATCGCAAACCAGTACCGTAAGTTTGTCATTTACACTTTCTTTCATAATGCCGGTCAATCTCCTTTGTTGTGATCACAGTGATATTCTGACATATATATTATTAAGATTCTATGGGGTAATTCTTTAAGATTTGTTTAAATTTTAAAAAACCTGTTCTGTATTTATTTACAGAACAGGTCTTATTATCGTATCAGTACTCGCTGAACACTCTCGGGCACTTGCTCTTGAATGCTTTTATCATCTCATCGTCAAGGGAAAAGATTATCTTTCTTCCGCCCTCGTAATACATCTCAAACTTTTTCAGCCCCTCGGCATCCCCGTATGCGGAATAGTCCCGTACCTTCAAGTCTTTAACATTTGAATACCTTTCGGATTTTGAACTTTTTTCCGGTGCAAATATCTGAACTTTTTCCATATTGAAAGTCTCGGCATGTTTCCGGCGTTCCTTATTGTAGATCTTATCCACCGACAGTTCCTTTTCAAGAAACAGGTATTCATATTCCACATCGGTGAACTTCGAACACATAAAAGCCCCGAATCCGAATATGACGGCGGCTAGTATCAAAAGAAAGCTGCCGATAAGAAACGATGCCACAAGGCTCAGAACCACCAGCACTATCAGAGCCTCCTTGAAAAATTTGGCACCTTTATTCGGCTTGCCTTCCACCATAAATTCGTAATAACCCTTATCCATTTATAACCTCCGCAAGATAATTATATTTTACAGCATATAGAGATAAAATGCAGGCGGGAGTACCCCGGAGACATATCTGATGACGGGTATGTACTGTGAAACGTCCGCAAAAACAGGGCAAAGAACAAAGCATACAAACAGTAAAACAGACACTACGGGAAAATATGATTCGCTCTTTCTGAAAAACAAAACAAAGACGGAACTCCATATGCAGGACAGGACCACAAATACAGCAAAGCAGACCACATCACGAAGCAGGCCCTCTTTCGAAGGATCAAGCAGCCTTATAGAAACGATCCCGGCCACGGCAGGGATAAGAACAGAAGCAAGTTCATAAAGAAAAATGCTGATAAATCTCTCTGTTTTTCCCAGACTTTTAAAAAACGTGCCTTTCTTTCCCAGAAGTGCTCCTCCGCTGTAAAGTCCCAGTATGAAAATAAGAACCGACGTGCATCCCCTCAGAGGGTCAGAGGAGTCCTTCATATAGCCGGAGCTTTCGCTGCCCGAAGTTTTCACATATTCATATTCTATTCCGAATACATCCTTGCCCGAGGAATAATGCTCGTACCTTTCCCTGATATAATCTTTGACAATTTCCGGATCTTCGAAAATATCCTTTTCGGCACCTTCAACGATATCAATATTCATCACTCTGAAAAGAGCAGCAAATACCCTCTCTCTTACGGCAGCGCTTTTTACGGAAAAAACGGATGTGACCATGGTGATCATTTTTTTCGTATCCCCGGATCCTATCCGGTCTTCAATATCTTCCGGCAGAATGAACCCGCAGTGAGCTGAGCCGTTTCTTACAGCTTCCCTGAGACTTTCTTCATCATATGCCTCAATATACCTGTATGCCGTTACCCCGTCTTCATCATTTAAAAGATCAAGTATCCTCTCTCCGTACTCACCGGACCTGTTGAGAATATACACATCTGCAGGGTTCTCAAGTGGCACAACAGATCTGCTGACAAGAAACAGCGTGAAAAATATCAAAAGCACCCATACGTACGTAAAGGGGTTCTTAAGCCGTGACTTAACCATAAGGAGGAATCTCACGAAGTATACGCCCATGACAGCACCTCCCCTGTTACAAAAAATACGGTTCCCAGCAATAGTTCCCTCACAGGGCCACCCTCAAAAATATCATTTCTCCACATTGCTGCCGGCATGTAATTTCCAACACCTGCTGCCACGTCGGGGAGAAAGACCGAAGGAACTATGCACCCTCCGAGAACCAGCATGATCATAAATACAATAAGAAGCAAAAGTCCGGCATCCTCCCTGCCGCGGAGAATACAGAAAAACATGTGCACAAAACCGCATATACAAAAAATGACAGGCAGTATATATAAAACATTCCCAAGAGTTTCGGATGCACTTTCCAGCTGCCTTCCGAATCCCGCAAGAAGTTCATTATCCAATCCCAGTAAATACCTCTGCCCCGCTCTTACTACAAGATTATATAAAAACGAAAGGACAGCCAGTTGTATAAACATGATGAAAAATTTAACAAATCCGGTTTTGACAGGTCCTAATCCTACTCTTCTGAAATTGTATTCCACAACCGAAGACCTTTCCGAGTAAAGATATCCGAAACCGGTGCATGAAAACAACATAATGAGCAGAAGAGCACATACAGAATAATATGAGATCAAACCTCTGGTATCAAAAGACGAATCAAATTCCTCATCAAACATCTTTGTTCTTTTTAGAAGAATATCAAAGGAAAGATTGGTAAGATAATTTTCCATATCAGATCTGGAAACCTTCATTCCGTAGACAAGATATGCATCGGTGACAGCGTATATTCCGCCCTCCACCGTATCAATAAACGAGACACCCGTCTCTATCAGTTCTCCGAAATTACGGATGCCACCGGTCATATCTTCAGGGACAAGCACCAGAGCCGGAGTATTGATGCCCGTGTTGACATCATTGTAAAAATCAAAGGGAAGCAGGACCGCAGCACCGTATGTTCCGTCTGACACACCGGATCTTGCCGAATCCGTGTCAGTCATTTCAAATTCGCATACGGCTTTGATGGAATCCATACCTTCCATGAGTTTAAGCGCCATTTGAGGCACGGCATTCTCATCTTCCGAAGCAATCGCCACCTTTATGGGCTCTGAAACGCCAAGACTCTGCAACAGCACAAAAAGTGCCGCTGCAGAGCCTATAGTAATGATCGATATTATTATAAGCGAGATAAGGCCGCTCATAAAAGCCCGTGCAGCTCTTTTGAACTCTATTCTCATGTACTGTAAGGAATAGTTCATCCGCTAAACCGCACCTGTTATAAATAATTCAGATCATCAGAACATGTACTGAAGATCGTCGAGGAAATCCATAAGGTCGTCATTATCATATACGTTTTCGTAAATATCCTCTCCAAGATCTTCAAATTCGTCTTCATCTGCAGTTCCGATATCGAACTCATCTCCCTTGGGCTCCTTGATATCGGCATTTGAAGAATAGATGATCTCAAGATTGTCGATCTCGATCTCATCGCCGTCAACCTCAAGAGAATCAATGCTGATGGTCATCTCACCCTTCTTGGTAACAAGCTTTCCTTCAAACTCAAAATCATCGCACTCGATGGTGAGCTTCCCGGACTTTCTGTCATATGACCACTCAATGGTGTAGTCATCTGCCTCGATGGTTGAAGTCTCTACATCACCCTTGATCTCACCTTCTATGGTAAGAACGGTATCGTCATCAACTATTACCTCAAGATTCTGTGCAAGATAATCGCCGCCCTTGAAGAGGATCTGTACTTCCTCATCATCATAGACATAGCCGATAGCTGCAACGGTGGTTCCCTTTGCATAAACGGTTATCTCAAGATCTTCCATATCCTCGATCTCATCGAGATAAACATCAAATTCATCCTCTACGTCAAAATCTTCTCCGCTGATCTCCTCAAGAACTTCAAACTCATCAGAGTTATCGTCTACAAAATCACTGAGAAGTTCCTGATAGCCCTTGATCCACTCAGCCATATCATCTTCGGTGATGACAGCCTTGTACTCCTTGCAGGTGATCTCTTTTCCGTTAACGGTAAAAGTGTCCTTGTTTCCGGTCTTCTCAAGATCTATGCCATTGATGCAATCCTTGTAATAATCCATGGTCTTCTCGGAAAACTTTCTGTAAAGATCTGAATTATCATTAAAGAACGCGATCATGGTATTGAAATCTTCAATATCGATTCCCTGGTCATCAAGAAGCTCTGCAATATAGCCGTCGTTATTCTTACTTGAATAATCATATACAAAAAGATAATCGCTGATAACAGGACAGGAAGCCTTGATCTTCTTCTCATCAATGTATCCGGTTGCACTTGCGGTGAATCCCGAATAGGTCATCTCTGCATATAAAGATCCGACATGTGAATCTACCTTCCTTGCTGCCACAACGCTGAGTTCAAGATCCTCAACCTCTGCATTTACAGTAAGGCTCATATCGGAGTAAGGCTTGAATCCTGCCTCCTTGATCGCATCAGCAACATAACATCCGTCATATGCGGTGGATCCGAGAGTAAGAAGTGAGATCTTTCCTCCCATGGATCTTGTTGCAAAGAAAATAACTCCGCCGATAACAGCGATAACCGCTACGATGATTCCGATAACGGCTCCGATGGGAAGTCCCTTCTTTACTTTGTTGCCGTCAGCGGGTGCCTGGCCGAACTGACCCTGTGCCTGCTGGAACTGGCCCTGCTGGAACTGGCCCTGCTGGAAATTCTGCTGGGTTGCTGCTGCCTGCATAGCCTGTGCCTGATCATAAGCCTGCTGAGCCTGAGCCATGGCATCTCCTGCGGGAGCACCCTGAGCCTGTCCCTGTGCTGCCTGGTTAAAGTTTGCCTGTGCCTGACCTGCTGCCTGAGCTGCCTGGGCTGCATCGGCGCCTAATGTCTGGGCTGCCTGAGCAGCTGCCTGGTCCATTGCCTGAGCTGCCTGAGCGGGTGTCTGACCTGCTGCCTGTGTGTTCTGAACCTGGACCTCATCACCGGGGTCCATGATCTTTTCACCTGTAATAGGATCAAAATGCATAATACTACTCCTCCTCGTGGTAAACACTTATGCTGCCTTCTTCTATAAGAAAGCATTTATCTGAATCCGACATTTCGTCGGAATCGTGCGTAACAACAATGATACAGCCGTTCATCTCACGGTAGCGTTTCATCCAGTTTCTGACCTCGGCCCTATAGTAGATATCAAGGGAAGCCGTAGGCTCATCCATCAGCATAACCGGGGGCATATGAACGCATGCACATGCTATGGCAAGTCTTCTTTTCATTCCTCCGGAAAGTTTATAAACAGGTTCTTTGAGAATTTCGGTAAGATTAAACATCTTAACCGCCTCATCCTCAACCCTGCACTTTTTTCCGGACCAGAGGGACATATTATCCGCAACCGACAATTCTTCAATAAGGGGATTGTCCTGGGGAAGATAACCGACAGTCCGGGAAACTTTTGATCCGGTCTTCAGTTTCTTTCCAAAATATGTCACTTCTCCGGAATCAGGCTTAATAAGTCCGGCCATGATCTTAATGAGCGTGCTTTTTCCGCAGCCGTTCCGTCCTACCAGTGCGATCTGCTCTCCGGGCGAGACCGTGAAGCTGATATCACTTATGATCTTCTTTTTTCCGTAGGATTTACTTACTCCGGCTACTTCAACCATTGACCCACCTTCAGTCTTAATACATTGCGACCGGGGCATGCTTTTACGCACACAGTAGAAATTATATTTGTTTTAGCCATTTCTTGCAATATAATTCTTACATAATATATAATATAGAAGTTGTTTTATGTTCCATAAAAGCAATAATATGCACAATATCCAAGTATATTGTGACACATAATATTTCTTTACAGGGGAGGTCCGTTTAAATGAAATGCCCAAATTGTAATGCTGAAATTAGCGACAACTCAAAATTCTGTATAAAGTGCGGAGCCGGGATCGCACAGGCTGCAGAAGCTAAATTCTGTATAAAGTGCGGGACCCAGATAAAACCGGGCTCAAAATTCTGTACAAAGTGCGGTGCACCTACCGCATCACAGGACGGTGAAAGTGCTCAGGCAGGAAAGACACCTGCTCCGGCTGCAAAGCCCGCATCTCCGGTAACACCGGCCGCACCCTCAGCTCCTGTTTCCAAGACTTCCGAGCAAAGTGTTCAACAGAAGCCTGCTCAGGCTCCTGCAAGCCCTATTCAGCAAAATCCTGTACAAAAAGCCGGACAGGTCACTCTCTCTACTCCGGCAGGTCAGACAAATTCAGCACCTGC
>ONTX01000389.1 GCA_900320825.1 uncultured Lachnospiraceae bacterium
CCTGTCGGGATGAGCGTATGAATGCAGACATTTTTTATGAACGGCAGATCTGTATGAATAATCTTCGAAATTAAGATCCCTTGTAAGATATTCGGTATAAAGAGAATTCGGCGTAAACTTGTCGGTCAGCATCTGAGTGCCGGGTGCCGGTTTTTCTATGGAATCAATATAAGCCTGATTACCGGTAACAATACGTATTTCACCATATGCATCATCCGGTTTTTTCTGAACCGACACAACGCACGCCATTGTAGGTATTGCATCAACCAAAGATTGAAAATTCATATTGTCTCCCCCTAAATATGAAAAACCTTCAGTTACCTCTCGGCATTAGCTTTATCAAATGCCTCGCTTATCCTGTCATAAGAATCAAATGTATATATATGAATGGTTCCGATGACTTTTTCCGAAGTATAGTCACCGTATTTTACGATATCAAGATCATAGATATCCCCGGCGTATTCAAGATCGGCTATCACCACCGCAATCCTTTCTCCGGAAGGAGGCGGCGTAAGATGTGATTTTCTCTGAAGCCATTTTGAAGGGATGTATCCGAAATTATAGGAATCCACCGTATACATCTCCACTTCACCGCTTGTAAGCTCTTCTATCTTTTGCGAAGACCAGGCCATGGCCATTCCGTACTTTATACCTTCGGATTCCAGATATCTTGCAGCTTCCACCTGATCATCGGCTCCAAGTCTTAAGTCATCATTTACATGGAAATTGACCGTGTTTCTGGACATAAAACATATGCACGCTCCGAAGACAAGAAGCACAAAAGAATTGACTGCCTTCACTTTCGGATTCACATTTTTGATCAGTATCAAAAATCCGGTTATATAAAAAGGAAACTGTATGGTCCAGTGCCAGTTGCTGTAACCTGTTATGTAACAAAACAGTGCAAAGCAGAATGTGAATGCGATAAATGTAATGGCTGCAGCAGGCCTTTCTTCCTTACCGATCCTGCGAAGAGATGCGGCGCACCATATCACACAAAGAAGCATGATAACACCCATAAGAAGGCTCATCAGTGTGGCAAGACCCTGTGTGGAAACCACCTGATAATCCGGGGAATAACCGAATACCCTGATGAATTCGTCGAGAAGTTCATCGTATGATCGGTTCCTGCCATTCAGCCAGACAGTCGATGAATCGTAATCCATGAAGGTGTATTTTTTTGACAACACCGCATGGTTATACAGATACCCTGCCATATTAAATAAAAGGAACAAAAGGGACATGCCGGCACGTATAACATCGGATCCTGATTTTTTCAGATACTTAATGAAACTTTCCTCGTTGCTTTCTCCTGCAGAGATCACAAGACAAAGGAGGAACGCCCCCGCACAGGGGATATAACACAGAAGGAAAAGTTTCGGTCCGTTCATTCCGTTTAAGAATGTCATCAGACATCCCAAAAGGATCATGATCACTTTTTTTATTCTGCTGTAATCTGCTTTGTAATTGGTGATAATTCCTATGGTCAAAAGCGGAAACAGCATATTGAAAGCATACAGGGTATTCCAGGTAAGCCAGAGATTACAAAAAGGCCACATTAGAAAGCCCGCTCCCCAGGGAGCATATTCTTTCATCCCGATGCCCTTTGCAAAATAGAAATAAGAAAACACAGTGGCAAGGAGGACAAGAGCCGAGGCGGTTATCCTGGCCATATACCAGTTGTGAGGGAAAAGAAGAAGACCAAACTGCAGAAATGTCACAAAATGCACGGCATATACTTCAGTGGAATAAAACCAGGAATCTGTGATAAGCCTGTGTTCTTCGTTTAAAAGATCCGCAAGAAGCATTTCTCCGGATATATCGGAAAAAAGACCCACATTTCCATGAACGATTATATATCTCATGGAATACAAAAATCCCAGGATCATCCACACCATACCTATGGCATAGACCGGGGATATATTCTTTTCTTTTATGGAACTGAAACTTATACTGATCTTTTTTTTCATATTTTTATCGGATTTCTATTTAGGTGTTTTCCATCATGTTTTCAAATTCTTCCCAAAGCTTATCAGGCATATAGGATTTCAGGCTTTCTTCAATGACATATTTGGGAACCGCCTGCTGTATATAAAGTGCAGAATCCAGATATACAAGGAACATAAATCCTTCATACTCCGACATGCCCGCAGAAAAGTACCTCTTCATCTGAATGTCCTCGATCAAAAGAGGATCCGTGCCGTCTATGACCATTTTGATCATTCTCTTAAGATCGGCATTTATATCATTTCCGCTTTCTTCCAGCTTCAGGATATATGATTCAAGTTCAAGAAAACCCTGTTTTTTTACTATATCCGCAAATTTCACGATCAATGCGCACTCATCCAAAAACAGGTCTTTCATTTTCCCGTCTTCAACCAGGGCGTCGCGGATCTCAGATAAGTCCCTTCTGAGTTCACAATAAAAAACTGAAGCATTACCAATCATCATATCCTCCGCAGGTGCTTTAGAGTCACAGAACGAAGTCCCGTTCCGAGTATGGCATTACATTATATTATACCATATGGCAGCCCCTCTACCCAGCCGAAATTACTAAAAACACGCAGTCTGCTACTTTTCATCCACAACCTGAAAAATGTAAAACTTAAGATAATATGATTCATCCGCAGCCCACAGGATCGGATGGTCAGGCGCCTGAGTCCTGAATTCTACCTGTCTGAGCCTTTTGTGTACCGCCTTTGCGGCCTGGAATATAACCTCAGTAAAAAGCTCCTGGGTCATAAAATGTGAGCAGGAACATGTGGCAAGAAACCCGCCGTCCCGAACAAGTCTGAGCCCCTTCATGTTTATTTCCCGGTATCCCTTTATAGCATTTTTGGTGGCTTCCTTTGACTTTGTAAATGCAGGGGGATCAAGGATCACAATATCGTATTTTTCACCCTTCTCATTTAAAAGAGGCAGCTCATCCAAAACATTTGCACATCTGAATTTAACAGATCCTGACAGGTTATTTCTTTTTGCGTTTTCCGTTGCCTGCATAACGGCATACTCAGAGATATCAAGTCCCGTTACGTCATCCGCTCCGGCATATCCGCAATTTAAAGCAAAGGTTCCCATATGGGTGAAGCAGTCCAGCACTCTTATTTTTTCACAGGATGCTTTAAGCCCGGATACGATCTTTTGCATGGACAGACGATTGTATTTCTGATCCAGGAAAAAACCGGTTTTCTGACCGCTTACAACGTCGACCAGATATCTGACACCATTTTCAACGATCTCTACATTAGTATCAAATTCACCGCCGATAAATCCTTTATAGGGAGCAAGGCCTTCCTTTTTCCTAACAGGTGCATCCGAACGTTCGTAGATACCCCTCACCGGGAAACCGTCACCTGAAAGGCAGTCTTTAAGAATGTCCAGTATCATCTCTTTAAGTGGTTCCATTCCCAGGGCAAGGCACTCACACACAAGCACATCGGAATACTTGTCCACTACAAGGCCCGGGAGAAAATCAGCCTCTCCAAAGATCAGGCGGCAGGAACCCAGATCATCCCGACCCATTACCGCTTTTCTGTACTCCCAGGCTTTTTTTACTCTTGATGCTATAAAATCCTCGTCAACGACAGGATTTTTGTCCCTTGTCAGCATACGGATACGGATCTTGGAATTCTGATTAATAAAACCGGCACCCATGGGATATCCGTCAAAGTCGCATACTCTTACGATCCCGCCGTTTTTAAAAGTGCCCTTAACGGACGCTATCTCATTATCGAAGATCCAGGCACCGCCCGATTTAAGTGCCCTGCCTTCTCCTTTTTTTAATGTGACAACCGTTTCTCCAACAAGATTTTCCAATGCCATATTTTCTCCGTTTTGACTGATGATCAGCGTTCGTTTAGTTTTTCCAGCACCGACAAAAACGCCTTTGCCATTCTGATGTCCGGATCTTTAAAATGATTTCCGGGATTATATTCAAGAACGCAGGACGTCCCGTTTTTTTCAAGAATGCCTCGTGCCTGCTCAATCCTGTCCTTTACGGCAGACAGGATCGGATTTTTTGTCCTGTCTTCCCTGTCCCCCAGACTCAGATATACCATATCTGTCTGTATCTTATTATTTTCCATATAATCCGTAAAATCCGGGAACCACACGGAAGGGGA
>ONTX01000311.1 GCA_900320825.1 uncultured Lachnospiraceae bacterium
GGATCAGACTGACCGGAAGTCTGAGAAACAAACGAAGCTGTCCTGTCAGCAGCAGCGGAGTTGTTTCCACAGCCTGATAAAAATAGCATTGCAGTAATACAAAACAGCAATAAAAGTCTATTCTTCCTCATCTTTTCAAAACTCCTGCAAGTGAACAAATCCCGAATACAATAACCTGAACAGCGACAATCGTTGAACCTACCGGTGTGCCGCTGATGATGGATATGATTATTCCGGTGAAAGCACATACCACCGAGAGGATCACAGAACATATGGTGACACCTTTAAAGCTGTTAAAAAGTCTCATGGATGAAAGTGCGGGGAATATCACAAGTGCCGATATCAAAAGCGATCCCACAAGATTCATGGCAATAACGATTATCACGGCAATGATAACCGCAATGAGAAGATTATACGCATCAGCTCTTACGCCTGATGCCTTTGCAAAATTCTCATCAAAGGTCACGGCAAATATCTTGTTGTAAAAAACGGTAAATACGATCAGTACAATAAAGGATAAAATGTAACAAACGATGACCTTATCCGAAGTAAGTGTAAGAAGTGATTTTGATCCGAATAAGGTGGAGCACACATCTCCCGTGATATTCGGGGATGCGGAAAATATATTCATCAAAAGATAACCGAAAGCAAGCGCAGATACCGAGATCATTGCAATTGCCGCATCGCCTTTTATCTTAGCGTTCTGACCTCCCTTTAATAAAAGCACGGCACTTATTATGGTAACGGGAAGGATCAGCAGCATATCGTTTGTAAGGTTCATTACGGATGCTATAGCCATGGCTCCGAAAGCAACATGGGAAAGTCCGTCTCCTATAAAGGAAAATCTCTTGAGTACAAGTACAACTCCGAGGAGGGATGAACAAAGAGCTATAAGCACACCAACTATAACCGCGTATCTGACAAAAGGAAACTGAAAAGCATCCATTAATTTCTGAATCATACTCTGCCTCCTTCATCAGTTTCTTCTTTTTTTCCGGCTGTGGCCATACGGTATACCGAAGACGGGATCATGCTCTTTGATGCTTCATTCATCTTAAGATGGAGCTCTGCATCCATCTTTCTGATATATTCCTCCGCCCCGGAAAAAGATACATTCTTACCGATATGAAGTATATGACTTGCATACTTAAGCACTTCATTTACATCGTGGGAGATCATAATGATAGTAACACCGTCTTTGTTGAGCTTTTGTATCAGTTCATACATCTGTGCGGTAACCTGGGGATCAAGACCCGATACAGGCTCATCCATAAGAAGTATTTTCTCAGCTGCACAAAGTGCTCTTGCAAGAAGTACTCTCTGCTGCTGTCCTCCGGAAAGCTCTCTGTAGCACTTCTCGGACAGTTCAGTGATACCCATTCTCTCCATATTTTTTGCGGCCGCTGCTTTATCCTCAGCATTATAAAAAGGCCTGAGTCCCATCCTGCCCTGGCGGCCGGACAAAACGATCTCTCTTACAGATGCAGGGAAATCTCTCTGCACAAGAGTCTGCTGGGGAAGATAACCGATCTCACATTCCTTAAGATCTTCTCCTCTTATTATCTCTCCGCTTACAGGTTTCTGAAGACCAAGGAGAGTCTTCATAAGAGTTGATTTTCCGGATCCGTTCTCTCCAACGATGCATAGATAGTCCCCTGCATTCACCTCAAAGTCGATGTCCGATGCAACGATCTGTGAGCCATATCCGACTGTTAGATTTTTTACCGTTAAAAGTGACATATCATTTTCCTTTAAAGCACTTATCCCCCGCATATGCGGGGGTATTACAAATACAATATATATAAATTACTGTAAGGCCTGTGTCAGGACAGCAAGGTTGTCCTCCATTATGGATAGATAAGTTGAACCGTTTGCAATATCCGACTCAGCGACGGACTGCATGGAATTCATCTCAAGAATTTTCTTATCTCCGGACACCGTATTGCTTACAACGGTCTTTGCAACATCATCTCCGGATCCGTCCACGGTAAGGACAACGTTAAGTCCAAGTTCATCGACCTTTTTTGCAAGGAATATTACCGTATCAAAGCTTGCCTCAGTTTCTGAAGAACATCCGGAAAAAGCTGCATAATACTCAAGACCGTAATCACTTACCATATATCTGAAGGGAAATCTGTCGGCAAACAAAAGCGTTTTTTGTGAGGCAGCGTTAACCACATTCGTATATTTCCAGTCAAGATCATCGAGCATAAGCTTGTAGGCATCTGCATTTTCCCTGTACAAAGATGCATTCTTTTCATCCGCCCTCATAAGTCCCACAGTTATAACGTCAGTCAGTATCTTGGCATTTTTAAGAGAAAGCCATATATGCTCGTCGTACTCGGTCTCTCCTTCTTCATGATGGTGATCATGGTCTTCATCTTCGTCTGCATCTGCGTCATGATCATGATGATGCTCTTCTTCCTGCATGCCTTCCACAGTCTCTTCCTCGTATACCTTGTCACCGAGAGACTCCATCATATTGATGATGACCGCATCATCATTTTTCATATTCTTAACCGCATCTTCCACCCATTCATCAGATTCCCCTCCGACATAGATGAACACATCAGCTTTTGACACAGTCATCAGGTCATCAACGGTGGGCTGGTAACTGTGCAAATCCACACCGTCATCAAGAAGATAGACAACCCTTGCATCTGCGGGATTTTTTCCTATGATATTCATTGCCCAGTCGTATGCAGCATAGCTCGTTGTTACTACAAGAAACTCATCGTCATCCGAAGTTCCGCTTTTTCCGCATCCCGTAAGGCATCCGCAGACCACGGCAAGACATGATATATAACAGATAAGTTTTTTTATCGATTTCATTTTTCTCACTTCCTCACAATCTATGCGTTTGCGCATTCTTCACACATCCCGTAAAATACGGTCCTCAGGGGATCAAGTACAAATCCGTGATCACCTTTCAGATGATTTGCGATCTCTTTTAATTCATCGCAGTGAAGATGTATCAGCTTTCCGCACTTTTCACATTTACAGTGGAAGCACACACCTTCCGTTCCGTGTGAATCCCTGCTCACATATTCAAAACAGGCGGGAGAATTCGCATCGAGAATGTATTTGTTGAGAAGTCCCTCATCAACAAGTTTTTCCATCTGCCTGTAGACTGTGGACTGGCCGATGGGCGCACCCTGCTCTTTAAAATACTCACAGACATCACCGGCAGTAACATGAACCCCGGGTTTGCCTTCAAGATATCTCATCATTATCTCGCGCTGTTTTGTTCTGTATTTTGCTCCGTTTTCAGTGTTCTTCATATGGACGTCCTTTTTTTGCAAAAAAATAAAAATGAGAACCGTTCTCATTTTTATCATTTTAAAACATATTTGTCAATAGATTTGGGAATGATTTTCAAATTTTCTTCAAAGGACGATGATCACTCACTTTTTACCCTGCGTATCCTGCGTTTTCTTTCCTCTCCGCTCCCGTAAGTAAGGATCACGGAAAGAGCCATGATAAGACATGCGCCTGCCATTACAAGATAGCAGAATACATAGAGATTTCCGTGCCTCTGGACGTAATACTCCATGTAGATGGTAAGTCCCAGTCCCGCCAGAAAAACAATGACGGATATTACATGCCAAACCCTGAAGCGGTTTTTTATTACGGAATGTCTGACTGCCGCTATAATTGAAACAATGAGAAAAACACCTGCGACCACCTGCATAAGGGATACGAATCCGTTGGACCTTAAAAACGATGCATCATATCTTGCACTGTCCAAAAGTGCCATGGATGAAAAATAGCATACATAGGTATAGAGCACGCTTTTTTTCGTGAAATGAAAAATCAAAGACAGCACCGCGATAAAAAGAAGCACCATGAATTTCCAAAAAAAGACAGCTGTTCTGTACTCGGTATCACCGGATGCAACCAGGGTGGGAACGCTTATGGGAAGTCTCTGATACGAAGGATCCGTGATCACGGCCTTACCACGGTCTGCACTGTTGAACAAAGACACCAGGGAAACAAGGGATAAAAACAGCATCTGGCCCACTGCCGCGGCGCTGATAAAATCTTTCCTGTCTTCCTGCATGCATACCATGGATGAGAAAAAAGCGGAAATGAAAAATCCAAGGACCATTCCGGCTTCATGATAGCTTCCGGTAAACGACCTGAAAGCATTCCATATGCCGTTATATGTCTCGTAATGGGAATACCAGTGCACAAGCCTTCCGAAGGCTCCTCCCCATATCGCAAAAAGAGGCAGATATAATAAAAGTGCAACTATCTTCCTTACAGATCCCGCTTTATCCTGTGATCTTTTACCGGGAGCGGTAACAAGGGAAAACGTAATGAGCCATGACGAGATCATGGATGTGACTGCGATCAGCACTCCGTATCCTATGCTCACGTTGCCGGCATATATCGCCGTCGTTGTTTCAAGATTCATTGTTCTTCCTCCGGAACCGCAGTTGCAAAATATAGAACATCACTGACAGTTCTTTCAACGCCCCAGTCCACATAGCTGTAAGGCTTGTTCTTCCAGATTATTTCCGCAGTCTGACCGCCGTCAAGAGTATAGGCATTGACGCATCCCTTAAGCATCATTATATCCTGTGCACCTTTAAGCACGCAGCATTCCTTGTAAGGAGCCACATGTCCGATAGTCATGAGCAGATAGTGATGATCTCCCAGCTGACCGATGGCAGATCTTGAATATCTCTGCATGGTCTCTCCAATCCTGTAATTTAAGTTTGCCTTGGGAACACCGTTATCGATCAGCACCGGACCGAACGCAAGTGAAAACACTATATCATTGTCATTAACAAACTGCTGTGCTTCTTCCTTGGTCGCAAGTTCACCGGCATAGGAAAAGATCATGTCTCCGTTTGAGTTAAAGAAGCATGTATCAAGATGAGTGGTACATCTGTATACCAGTCTGTCATATACGCAGATTCCGTAAGGCCTGAACTTGTAAAAGTCACCGTTCATGGCAACAACGGCATTGGCCTGACCTGCAAGGCTGGATGCATATGTCTGGACACCGCAGCCGAATGTATCTCCGGATAGTTTTCTTCTTATCTGGCTTCCGTCACTTACAAATACTTCCGCAAAATTGCAGTAACAGTTATTGCAGTATTCCTTCCATACGATCGCAAATATGGAATCGTCCGCATAATAATAGATCTTCTGTCCGGGTGCAAAAGTGACAGCGGGATTAAAGGCTGGTGCCTGACCGCCTGTCAGATGTTCATTTTCTGCAAGCAGTTCATATATGAGAGAAGGATCTGTCAGTTCATGATATTTTCCCTCATCGGGCTTATATCCGCAGGGTGAACCCTCAGGAATGGTGTACATCTTCGGGATGTACATAAGCTCCGATACAACATTTGACTTTGTATTGTTTTCATAAAGAGAGATGCCGTCGCAGAGATTCTTCTCCGAATCCGGTTCTCCGCAAACCCTGCAGCCGATAACATTCAGCAGATCTTCGGAGGGGATTATGTTCCATTTTCCGTTGTTATATTTCAGATTTATTACTATATCGTCCGCACTTGTTCCGGCACCGTTTTTTAATACCTTTTCCGACGCGGATCTGTATGCATCTTCAATGGCCCATGTCTCATAAGAGTCATCATCTCCGTATACTTCTTTTCTGGAGTGGCTCTGCACTATGGAATCAAGTTCGGAATCAAAAAGCTCTTTTATCTTTTCGGAAGCAGATGTCAGATCCGTGTGATAAACTCTGGCATTTATCTGTGCATCAAGATCCTTTATCTTCGGCTCCGATGTGTACTCATAGGAATATCCTTTTTCTACGATATCGATATACATCTTTGTTATATCGTCGCTTTCTCCCGATGTTCTGGCAGTTGTCTCTCCGTATAACGCATCATAACCTTCGGCAATCCTGCCTTCCGATAAAGTCTTAAGAAAAGCATCCGCAGTCTCCATAGGATTTCCGGCAGGATGTGCATAGAGAAGTTCCACACTGGGATAAAAAATGCAGATGAGAACAACCAGTGAGCCAAGCACAACGCCTAAAACCCCGCTGATAAAATGCATGCGTCTGAATCTGTACAGTATGAGTACTGCAGGTATCAGCATTATGGTCACAAAAAGAAGCGCACAAAGTGCACCGAAATGCGCACGGTCAAGTTCACTGATTACGCCCGAATATCTGCTTATGCTTTCGACCATAACATCAATAAACATTTTTTCTCTACCTTTCATTTTCAGGGACAGCCGTAGCGAAGTATATTATATCACTGACTTCCCTTTCTTCTCCGAAATCAACCAGGTTGTACATTTTATTTTTCCATACTATTTCAGCTGTCTGCCCGCCATCAAGCGCATAGGCATTTTCACAGCCCTTGAGTATCATGATATTCTGCTCATCCTCTATATAGCATCCCAGGGTCGAAGGCCATATGCATCCTATTACAAGCATCAGATAATGCCTTTCTCCCATCTGGCCTATGGCAGATCGCGAATATGTATGCATGGTCTCCCCAATCCTGTAGTTAAGGTTTGATTTCGGAACGCCGTTATCTACAAGTATGGGACCGAATGATGTGGAAAAAACTATATCATTGTCATCCACAAACTGCTGTGCTTCTTCTTTTGATTTCAGATCTCCCGCATATGAAAAGATCATATCCCCGTCCGATGTGAAGAAGCATGTATCAAGATTGGGTACAAATCTGCATACGGTCCTGTCATAGACGGATACACCGTTTGCCCTGAACTTATAAAAGTCTCCGTTCATTGCAATGACCGCTTTGGCTTCGGTTGCAAGAGCCGATGCGGGCTTCTGTACGCTGTTACCGAATTTATCTCCGGATATCTTTCTTCTTAACTGACTTCCGTCCGATACAAATACCTCGGCAAATGTACAGTAGGTGTCATTGCAATATTCCTTCCACACGATAACAAAGATGGAGTCATCGGAGTAATACTGCACCTTCTGGTTTTTTGCAAATTTTACATTAGGATCAAAAACAAGGGTCTCGCATCCGATAAGATGGGAATTGGCCGCAAGCACATCATATATCTCCTGCGGATCTTCAAGTACATTGTATCCTTCAGGATCGGGCTCATATCCGCATACGGCTTCTTCGGGGATCGAATAAAGCTTCGGAATGTACATAAGGTCCGACACAACGGATGCCTTAACATTATTGCCGTAACGAAGTGTTTTATCATAAAGATCCTTATCAGAATCCGGTTCGCCCAAAACACCCGCTCCCATTATCCTCAAAAGATCATCCGTGGGAGTGATCTTCCACTCACCGTCCGCAAATTCAAGATCAACCTTTATCTCCTCTGATGACGAAGGAGCTTTCCCTTCCAGGATCTTTTTTTCCGCGGATTCGTATGCACTGTCTATTACCCATTCTTCGTATGAATCGTCATTACCGTAGACTTCCCTTCTGGAATGGCTCTGGACGATATCGTCCAGTTCGCGGTAAAACTCATCCTCTATTCCGGCAGTCATGGTGTCAAGATCCGTAAAGTTCACCTTTGCACCTATCTGTGCACTGAGTCCGTTTACGGTCATATCACCGGTGTATTCATAGGAAAAACCGTCTGTGACCAGACTGTAATATTTATCTGCCGCGGTATCGCCCTCAGCCCTTGCGGTGGCATTACCATACAGGGCATCATATCCGTCCGCCATCCTTCCCTCGGATAAAGCGGTAAAAAAAGCATCAACAGGTGCCTGGGGATTACCACCCGGGTGTGCATAGAGCATTTTTACATCAGGAAAAAAAATACAGATAAAAATGATAAAAGATGCGGGAATAAGGGCAAGAAGCGCCGCAAACAGTCTCACATGCTTAAATCTTGCCATGATGATAAGCACGGCAATGATCATAAGATATGCAAAGACAGTTACGAGCAGAGCTTTAAAATGTCTCTCGTCCAGCGCGGGTACCGCATTTATAAATCTTCCGATGCTTTCAAACACAACGTCAAAAAACAAACTGACTCCTAAAAAAATTTTTTATAATTTGTTCGATTGAACTTCCCGGTATAAATATATAAAATGCGATTACGAACAAATGTTTGGGGTGCGTTATGAGCAAGGTATATGTTGAAGTAACCGCAAAATTCGATAAGGACGGCAAAGTAGAAC
Source organism: uncultured Lachnospiraceae bacterium (assembly GCA_900320825.1). GTDB lineage: Bacteria > Bacillota > Clostridia > Lachnospirales > Lachnospiraceae > AC2028. The sequence continues at coordinate 8,108 of ONTX01000311.1, forward strand.
CGGTTTTGGTCTCCTGGACGGACGGTACCAGATATCATGTCGATAAGGTGGTAGGCATTTGCCGGGCAGTTTCCACAGTGGGCGGCGGCATAGGAATCCGCTATACCTGCAGGATCTGCGGAAGGAATGCTTTTGTCTTCTATTCCGAAAATGAGCGCAGGTGGTTTGTGGAAGGCAAGGACAAAGGCAGAACGGACTGGATATATACCGTCATCTGATCCTTCTCACCTCCGTGATCCAGGCCGCTACTCTATTACCATGGAGGCACAGTCAAGGTCTGTAAGGAGATTGTATTTTTTTCCCGTCTTAAAGCCTATGACTATGGGCCTCATGGGATAACCCGGATTATTCTCAACGACACGCGCAAGTTCGCCGTTTGAAAGCTGTACATATGAATCCACGGGGAAGATTATCACGGAATTCATAAAGCTTTGTATTGCTTTATTATCGAGTTCCACGGACATTCCCAGTATCATCTCAAGTGCATCTCTTTTGGGAAATCCTTTTTTATACGGTCTTTCAGTAACAAGGGCATCATATATATCCGCAACCGAAAGAATTTTTGCATATTTTCCTATGACATCACCGTTTAACCCGAGAGGATATCCCTTGCCGTTCATCTTCTCATGATGCTGAAGCACGCCCTTCATGATGTCATCATTAAATGCATCTTTTTCTTTCAGGATCTTGAAACCGAAGAGCGTGTGCTGCTTCATAAGTGCAAACTCATCATCGTCAAGTTTTCCGGGCTTGTTTAAAACCTCAAGAGGTATCTCGGATTTTCCCAGATCGTGGAGAAGTCCGGAGATTGCAATCTTATGAACCTCCTCATCCGTCAGGCCGTAATTCTTGCCGATTATCATTCCCATGGTCGCCACATCAACACTGTGCTTGAATGTATATTCATCACTTACCTTTATGAGGTTGATATCCACGGCTACGGCATTGTTGGACTCTATTGCTTTAATAAGCTCGCCGGTGACATTATTTGTAGTTTCCAAAAAATTGTCGGAATGTACATTATCATAAAGGAACTGAACTCCCTCACCGACACGCTTAATGACTTCACTGTTAAGAGTAACTTTATTCTTGTCCTCAACACGGCTCTTCTCAATAAGCTCTCTGGTATATGCCGGAAGCTGTGCTTCAAGGGAATGTATCTCATCCGGATCGGGTTCGCCTTCCGATACGTATATACCACCGATGGATTTCTTCTGCAGATATTCAATTTGAAAATCATCAAGATATGCTCCCTTGGCAATAAGCTCACGTCCTGTTTTATCCAGGATGGCCTGGTCGATCCTCATACCGGGCTGGAGCACCCTTGTACTCATGAATTTTCTTTTAACCATCGACTGTTACGGTTCCTAAATACTTTTCATAAGTTTCAAAGAAACTGCATGTCTTTACCTGTTCGTCATATGACAGGTTAACTGTCTTCCAAAGTTCCGTGTTCAGATTTCTTACAAGGTTCTCAAGGTACTCGTTATATATTTTTTCGAATTCTTCATCTCTTAAACGGTCGGTAATAAGGATCTTGTTGGCATCGGTCTGGTCTCTGTCAAGAGTACTGATGCACTGCATAAGATAGAGTCCGTCAGCAGTCTCAACGATACCGCTCACCTCGTCGGAAGCAAGGCTGAAAGCAGCTTCCTCAACAGCCGCATCCATGGTTCCCTTTCCGAAGGTGATCACGGATTCCGTCGCCTCATTGTATTTTGCCGCCTCGGTTTCAAAATCAAGGCTGCCGTTTAAGATTCCGGTCCGGATATTCTGAAGCGTCTCATACACTCTCTGCCTGTCGCTGTCGGCATATGAGATAAATGAATCTCCGTTTTTGTACGAAGTCCTCATATAAATGATACGGACCTTAACGAATCTCGCCTCATCATCGGATATCTCCGGTGAAATATCGGCGATTATATCTTCATACGCCATTTTTGCGAGAGCCATTTCAAGATACATATTCCTGATAAGTTCTTCATCGGCGCCGAAAAATTCCTTTTCGTAATCTGTCAGGGATGAGTAATATTCCGATGCAGCTATCTTCACTTTGTCAGCCTCGGCTCCGCTAAGCGAAAGCCCTCTGTCAAGAGCAAGAAGATACATGGTCTTGACCTGTGCAAGCTGGGCCAGTGCGATATTCTTGACACTTTCTTCAAGTGTCATGCCGTTTTCTTCAACATCCCATATTTCCTCGCCGTAGACGTTTTCATATGTTTTCTGGATGTTGGTAAGGTAGATGCTAAGCTCGGGAAGTGTGCATCTTTCGCTTCCCACAACGAATATCTCATCCTTCTCAAAACCCGTCGTAAGCACAACCTGTGCCTTACCGCATCCCGTAAGGATGCAAAGGATAAGTAATGCTGCGACGGGTCTTAAAAGTTTTTTTAAAGTCTTAAAAGAAAGCATAAATAAGATCAGATCTTAATCTCGTGTACCCAGCCTTCGGGAGCTTCGATCCTACCCATCTGGATTCCGGTAAGGGTATCATAAAGCTTCTTGGTAACAGGTCCCATCTCCTCCATTCCGCTGGGGAAGCAGATCTCTTTTCCATGATCGTTGATCTTTCCGACAGGTGAGATAACTGCAGCGGTTCCGCAAAGTCCGCACTCTGCCATATCTGCAACTTCCTCGAAGGTGATCTCTCTTTCCTCAGCTTCAAGTCCAAGGTAATCTTTTGCAACCTGAACCAGACTTCTTCTGGTAATGGAAGGAAGAATGCTGTTTGACTTGGGGGTAACAACTTTTCCGTCTTTGGTTACAAAGAGGAAGTTTGCTCCGCCGGTCTCCTCAACCTTGGTCCTGGTTGCGGAATCAAGATACATATTCTCGGCAAATCCCTCCTCATGAGCGGTAACTATTGCATGAAGGCTCATAGCGTAGTTGAGTCCGGCCTTGATATTACCGGTTCCGTGAGGTGCCGCACGGTCAAAATCGGAAACCTTGATAACGATGGGCTTAGCACCACCCTTGAAATAAGGTCCTACGGGAGTAACAAATATTCTGAACTGATATTCATCAGCGGGCTTAACTCCGATAACGGGATTGGTTCCGAAGATATAGGGTCTTACGTAAAGGGTCGCACCGCTTCCGTAAGGAGGAACATATGCAGCATTTGCTCTGACAGTCTTTTCAACCGCATCAATAAATTTTCCATCAGGAAGAGTGGGAATCTCAAGTCTTGCTGCAGACTGATTGATACGCTCTGCATTAAGGTCGGGGCGGAATGTAACGATCCTTCCGTCCTCGGTGGTATATGCCTTAAGACCTTCAAATACGGTCTGGGCATACTGAAGAACTCCGGCACACTCGCTGATAACAACCTTGTCATCTGTGGTGATCTCGCCGTCGTCCCACTTTCCGTCCTTAAAATCGGATACGTAACGATAGTCCGTCTTGATATATCCGAAACCTAAGTTACCCCAGTCAATATCTTTCTTTTCCATATCAGTTCCGCCTTCTTTCTTTAATTTATAAAAAAACCTCTTAATATTTTAGCACAACGCACTTTTTGGTACAATATTCTATGTTATGAACGGAAAAAATGATAAAAAACGAATAAAAAACGCATTTTCAAGAATTTGCCTTATCACGTTACTCTTAACCCTGCTTTGCGGATGTGCTCCGGAGGAATCTGCCGCTCTTTCCGAAGATGGAAAGGAGACGCAGCCGGAGGCAGTTGCCGGCACAGACGGGACTACTGAAGAAAATACTGAAGGGAGTACGGAAACCACTCCGGAAGAGATCACCGGAGAAATCCCGGAAGAACCGGAATATGTGACCATCCTGGGATGTGAATATGATATTAATACGGAATATCTTGATCTGTCCGGTATGAAACCTGCAGATGTACGGGAAGTATCGGATGCGATATCAAAAATGCCGTATCTTTCAAGCGTCAACCTCATTCCCGAAAAGCCTTCAGAAGAAGCAGGCAGTAACTTTGTGGAGGCCGGTGAAGAAGAACCGGAAGAAGAAACCACTCTTACTCTCGAGGATGTTTCGAAAATGAAAGAAGCAGCTCCCGGCGTGCATTTCATATACGAGTTCGATCTTTTCGGATGCCCTGTATCAACAGCCGATACGGAAGTAAGACTTGTGAAAAAAAAGATCGGTAAC
>ONTX01000156.1 GCA_900320825.1 uncultured Lachnospiraceae bacterium
CCGACTGAGCCACATCAGCGTAGCGAGGGGGAGATTCGAACTCTCGACACCGCGGGTATGAACCGCGTGCTCTAGCCAACTGAGCTATCTCGCCGTGGAGCCTATAGGGATCGAACCTATGACCCTCTGCTTGTAAGGCAGATGCTCTCCCAGCTGAGCTAAGATTCCATTTGTCTGCTTTTTGCCGACAAAGGCTATTTTACACATAAAGGGTGCCCTTGTCAACACTTATTTTTAAATTTTATTCATTCCCCAGAAATTCCCATGAATTCACGTCGTAGGGGCTTCCGTTTACCGTATACCAGTTGGCGGGAAGGAAGGTATTTCCGTTATTTATCTTAATGCTCCAGTCGTTTGAAGCTGTTATCCAAAGTGTCTCCTCATTCTTCTCATGTCCGTCAAGTGCCTTACCGGTGAAAGGATTGACGGCATCTCTGACTACGCCTCCCGATGCGGCCATAATGCAGGTATCTGCATTTGTCATAAATTCAGTCGAGATGTTAAATCCGTGGGAATCAAAATCCTTGACCATGAAAAGAGGAAGGAACCTTTCGCAGGGAAGTTTTTCCTCACCGTATGCAAAGCCCCAGAACATGTGAAGATCATCCCCGTGGTCGGATACGATGATTATTCTGGTATTGTCATATACACCTTCACTTCTCAGGTAATCAAACCATTCACCCAGGCGGAGCAGGCTCGCCATATTTGCGTGGTATGCGCCCCTGTTTCTTTCGGTATCAAGATGCATCTGAGCACCTCCGATAATGTAAGTTTCATCGGAATAAAAAGGAGAATTGTCAATCTCACCTGCCGGAGTATAATCAGGCATCTGAAGAAGCGTGGATTCATGGGATGCGGCATTGTACATCATGAGAAATTCGCCTTTATCTTCATCTTTTATGTTCGTTATACCGGAAAGGTTCTCAAGCACGGAATACCATCCCATAAAGGAAGAGCTTACGCCCTGAGCGTGTATCAGGTCCTCTGTACGCTGCACATACATTCCCAGCTCCTCATCGTAAAGCGACTCATCCCCGCCTTCTGTGAAACCGAATGTCTTAGTCATGCCCATATTGTAATTACCGTTATCATAAAGCACACCCTGGAGTGGCAATGGCACGGTCTTCATAAATGCATAGTAAAACATGTTTCTCTTTTTTCTCTCAAAAGAAAGCATGCTCATTTCCTCTGCACCGGAATTCATTTTGTTATTTGAAATGTATTTTTTGATATCCGGATAATCGTCAAATATGCTCAGATCAGGTGTTTCCTGATATCCGGCATAAGGAGGATCCATAACCGTTACCCCGTAGCCATTATTAAGGAAAAGAACGGGAAGAACCTTTAAAGCCTCGTTTGTTTTTTCTTCAAGAGACTCTTCTGCCCTTTTGTTCATTTCATGAGGCATATATTCATATCCTCCGAATACCGCAGGCATTGCAAGATTCGTCTGGGATCCGAATGAGACCGTATCATGATAATAAGTAAATCCGTCAAAAGCCGTAGCAAGATCCGGCCTTTCGTTCAGTTCATACATCATTGCAGCCCCAAGACTTCTGTCAAGCATGATGACCACAACATTTTTGCCGGTCCGTGAAAGAGTGATCTCAGGCATCAGATCATAGTCTGCAGAGGATGAATATATCTTTTCATATTCCTTGTATTCGGAACTGATACCATGCACGTTAACAAAGGAAATACAGAGCATGGCAGCACAGCCGACAAGGACTGTGTTCGTGACAAAGGACGGTTTCTTCCTGACGATCAGGACCATAATAAATGACAATGCTACAAGGAGCAGCAGATCAAGCAAAATGATCTTCATGCCAAAAACCGGTACGTTGTCATATTTTAATTCAGCGGAGATCTTGCCAAGTCCGTGTCCTGACAAAAGATAGTCAGCAAACGCACAAACGCAAAGAACTGCCATAACCGCAGAGAAGATCCTTCTTTTCTTATTATCCGAGAACAGGTAATAGATACCTATCCATACAACAAAAACTCCGATCCCTAGGAAAAAGGAATAAACAAGATACAGAGATGGATCAAAGATCTTAAGGGGATTTATGAACTCCGTAGCAGAGGATGCAAGGAGATTCGAAGGAATGTAAAATCCCGTAAGAAGTGCAAGGAAAAAAGCACAGGCAAAGAACAGTCCGTCGGAAATGCGGGATGATTCGTTTTTAGAAAGCTCCGCAGTTGTATGTTCAGATAAATTGTCGGAAACCGCAGACACGTTCGCCGAATGATTTTTCCGGCTTTCAATCACCTTCTGAACCACATTTTTGCAAAGTGAAAAGATATTATTGAAAGTCCAGTATAAAACAAGTCCCGAGGGTGAATTATAAAGAAGTACCAGGAAAACAAGAGCAGTCACAATGAGCTGCACCTTCTCCTTAACCAGATGGTCCTTTGAATAAACGGTTCCGGAAATGATATTGATGAGAGTCATCAGTACGGGGAGAACATTGATACTGATATTGCCGATGGAAAGCGCCCCGTCCGGAGCGCCAAGATCTTTTATCAGGAAAAAAGAGGATGCGGGATCCGAAAATGATCTGACAAGCAGTGAGGGCATTCCGTCAAGCACGCTCACTCCCGAAAGAAATCTGTATGCCGCAATAAAAAACGGGATCTGAAGAAGAAGTGATGACGCTCCCTTTAACGCAAAAATAGGCTTATATCCGCTTATGCGGTAATAAGCCTGTGTCATCATGACTTTCTCGTCACCTTTAAAGGTCTTTTTGATGTGGGAAAGACGGCCTTCCATCTGTTTTTCCTGGATGCGCTGTTCAGACTGGAGTTTGTCCGCGCGTCTGTACAGAGGAAGGACCAGGATATTTACGAATATGCTGAGCCCGACAATGGTAAAAAGAGGCTTGCCGGTCAGTCCGAATAAGATGAAAAAGATTGTCTCAAACAGTATTTCAAGCGGCCTGATGGTCAGATGATATAAAGCTTCTGCAAACATCTCTTTGTATTATCCTTCCGTAACCTTAACCATCACATTTTATCGGGGGCCGAAAAACCGAGAATATCTATACATGTCTCAAGCACTCCCTTTGTAAGAGAAAGAAGTCTGACAAGAGATGCCTTTCTTTCCTCTTCTTCGGACAAAATGGGAGTCTCATGATAAAAGCTGTTAAAAGCATTTGCAAGGTCATAGATGTATCCGCAGATCCTGTGAGGAGCAAGTTCATCACAGGCTCCCTTCACTGAAGGAGCAAAGCGGGCAAGTTCCATGCAAAGAGCTTTTTCGGATTCATTTGCGGCGGGCATGATCTTAACACCGGATATATCTTTTCCGCCTTCGTTTTCATACCTGGCCATGATACTCTTGATCCTGACTATGGTATAGAGAATGTAAGGGCCGGTGTTACCTTCGAAGGAAGTAAATTTATCCAGATCGAAGATATAATCCTTGGATGCCTGATTGGTAAGATCTCCGTACTTAAGTGCTGCCACGGCAACAACTTCGGAGATTGCCCTTGCCTCTTCGTCGCTGACAGGACGTCCCTCACGGATCTTTTTATACATCTCTTCCTTTGTATCTGCGATAAGTGTCTCAAGTCTGAGCACGCCGCCGTCACGGGTCTTGAAGGGCTTTCCATCCTTGCCGTTCATGGTTCCGAAACCGAGGAATGTAAGCTCTGTCTCAGGCTCAACCATATGTGCTTTTCTTGCAGCTCTGAACACCTGCTCGAAATGAAGTCCCTGTCTCTTATCAACAACATAAATGATTGAATCGGGCTTAATATCTGCCATACGGTCCTTGATGGTAGCAAGATCGGTGGTATCGTATAGTGCGGCCCCGTCTGATTTAAGGATCATACAGGGAGGGATCTCCTTGGTATCGGTATCTTCCTTAACATCAACAACAAGTGCACCATCGCTTTCGTGTGCGTATCCGCCCTGCTTTAACTCCTCGACCATAACGGGGATGATATCGTTTACATCGCTTTCGCCCTTCCAAAGGTCAAAGTCAACATTAAGGGAACCGTAGTTTTTCTTAAGATCCGCAACACTTACATTCATTATATGATTCCAGAGAGCCCTGTAACCGCGTCTTCCGGACTGAAGTTCATTAGTAGCTTCAAGAGCAAGCTTTTTGAAATCCTCATCCTCCTTGGAACGGGCAGATGCCTCGGGATAAATCTCTTCAAGTTCGGATATGGTAAAAGGAGCTTCCTCGGGATACTCGCCCTGAAAATCCGGATCAAAATACGGGAGATCCGGTTTTCTTTCCTTAAGGCCCACTATGACAAGACCCATCTGAAGTCCCCAGTCACCAAGATGGACATCGCCAACAACATCATGTCCGTCAAATCTGAGCATCCTCTTAACGGCTTCACCTATAACCGCAGACCTGATATGACCTACATGAAGAGGCTTTGCCACATTTGCTCCGCCGTAGTCAACAACCACCTTTTTAGGTGATGAAGCCTTCTCATAGCCATAGCTTTCAGACTCTGCCATCTCATTGATGAATGAAGCAAGAAATGCGGGTGAAAGATCAAGGTTAATGAAACCGGGAGGGCAGACTTCCGCTTTTGAAAAAATATCTTTGTCCAGGTTTTCAAGGGCATCACCCGCTATCTGCAGGGGAGCTTTATGATATTTTTTTGCACCGGCCAAAGCACCGCTGCACTGATACTCACACAAATCGGGTCTGTTGGAAACAGTAACCCTTCCGCACTCCGCATCATATCCTGCCTTTACAAAAGCCTCTCCTGTTTTTTCTGATAATATATCAAGTAAATTCTTCATTACATCTCCTTACCGGAAAACTCCAATCAGTACAAAAATCACAAAATAAAGTATATATAAAACAAAACGAATACCGAAAATCACAAATGCCGCAAGAGTATATCCGCTAACCTTTCTTCCCTGCTTTTTGCAATTGGAATAATCGATCACAGCAAAGACAAGTCCCAGAAGCGGCATGATGATGCTAAACACAAGGGCAAGGATTGGAAACGTGTTACGCTGATTCACGGACCCATTTCTGAACCCATAGGGATTATTAGCTCCCGGTTCATCTATCCTTATTGCAAGTCCGAGAACACCTTTTGTAACATAAACCTTTACAGCCCTTCCGTCTCCGGGAACATTAACAGAGCGGTATTCTACCATTCCGTCTGCAGATACCATCACAGTGTGAAGACCTGCGGGAACATCCTTGGCAACAGCCTCTCCACCCCTTACGATGTATCCGATATTGCATTCGGGAATTGACACATTAATATCATCCGATGGGGCACTTTCGTTAAAAACTATCAGATTATAGAAATCATCGGTTTTCTCCGGCTCAGGCTCCATTCCCTGATATCCGCAGTATTCACATATACGCCTTCTTCCGTCGATCCTTAAAGAAGCGCCGCAATTCGGACAATTGTTATCCTTAAATCCGAGCATGATCTTTCTCCGTTAAACACTAACCATGATTATACAAAAAACCGCCCTGACGTGCAATTTAAAGAGCCTTGGAATAAACACACCCGCAGTAGTTTTGCCTGTAAAGGTCATACTCCTTTGAAAGTTCGATAGACCTTAAATAACCGTTTCTTTTTTTGAAATCCGAGGGAAGATACTTCATTCCCGTCTCTTTTTCTATCATAAGCCCGATACTGTTGATGGCATCCGAATCCTTGAGAGGAGAAAGAGTCAGTGTCGTAGCAAAAAAATCGAAATTTCCCGAAGCAAGGGCTGCTTCAGCCGTCTTTCTCATTCTCAGTTCATAGCATTTGTGACATCTTTCACCGCGTTCAGGACATTTTTCCAGTCCTTTTGCAATCCTGTAAAAACTTTCGGGATCATGATCCGCATCCATGATACCGATCTTAAAAGCAAACTTATTTTCCCTGTTAAAAGTATCAATA
>ONTX01000312.1 GCA_900320825.1 uncultured Lachnospiraceae bacterium
CAGCTCTCCGTCAGCATTTACTACCTGTTTTGAACAACCAACAAACGGTATAATGTTCTGAATGTTTTGCTCTTCCAGCATCTCGTTTAATTGCTGCACCATATCAGCGATACCTTCTTCGAAGATATGTTTTTTAATATCCTCACATAGTGCTTTTATGTCTTTAAGCTTTCTTATCCCATGCTTAAATTCACCTGTTTTGGAAGCCTCACACAGCATACGGAACTTTGAATTTATTAGAATATCCCCCTTTTCATCAAGAGTTCCAATTTTTTCTGTTTCATTAATCTCTTGCACAGATAAGTTTTTGAGAATCTTTTTAACTGCTCTCAGTAAAGCCATTCTCGATTCCACAAAACCGGTAAGACCGACTGTTGAGGGTTTTGAAACGGAATTTGTACTCCTATCAGCAATCTCTTTAATTGTGTTTATACTGAAATTTACAAGGTGTTCTGCTTCTTCGTCTATAAGATCACTTCTTCGGCGTTCATAGATGCTCAACTTCAACTTCTCGATCAAGTCACTCAAAATTTGGCTTTCTTCCACACTAATATATTCTTCCATTTTTATTTTGTGGATATCTTGGCAGACTTTATCGATGATTCCCTTATCTGTTTTATGCATATTTTCGTTTTCGCGTTCTCCTTGGACAAGGGCAGAAGCTCGCGTTATTTTCATACGCATTTTGTTTGCATTATTGCCTTCCGTGTTTTTCCAGTTAATATAGTTTGTAAATGGTGTTGGATTCATATCTGCCCAAGCAGAAATTGTTTGAAACTCCTCCTTACACTCATCTGCGTTCATCTTTTCCAAGTCTATTTCCATTCCACGTAATCCTATAAGTGATCGAAAATCATCTTCTCTTTCTGAAGCGATGTAGCTAACACATTTTAGACCACTTGCCTTCATTCCATCACAAAGAGTTTTAATAATCTGAGTTTTCCCTGTCCCTTTCTGTCCAAATATAATGTTCATATCTGCATATAATTGAACAGGCAAATCAACCCCTATGGCAGGGTGTGCAATTAGATTCTTGGATTCCTTCTTATTTAATAATGTTTGAACTACGTTCACATCCCGCTTTGCAAACAAGCAGAATTGATCAAAACTATCAACCGGAAGTTTTAGTTCAGAGAAGCTACATTCTTCATAATGTTTCCAATCTTTCACATCGCTTCCAACAAGAACATTAAACCTATAATTTGCAAAAACACTCATAGAGTTCTCATTAGCTGTTTCTTTGAACACTCGGTGTGGCTCTCCAATAAGCTGGTCGAGCTTTATACCATCCTCATCAGGAACTACTGGGCGTTTTTGGTGAAAGTGTGCAATATAAATTGCGTCATGGCTCCTGAACGCTCCATATATTTCATCAAGTGTATGAGTGCATTCATCAAGGTTATCTTCTTTAAAGAGAGCTTCAACACTCTCAGCAAAGCTCTCAGCTTCTTTAGGGTTTGCTACCACAATTAGATGCCACCGTCTTGATCCAGGCTCAAGAACATCAATTTCAACGCCAGGCCAGACAAGGCAATTCCCCATTACTATCTCTGATAAAGTCTTATACTGCTGTAGGTCAAAGGCGTTATGGTTTGTAATTGCCACTATTTTCACATCTGCGTTTTCAATTTTAGTCTTAAATAATTCTGGGGTAACATTCCTTCCAGCTCCGTCCCCTTTTTTAATTGCTTTAGTGTGACAGTGGAGATCTATCTTCATATAACCCCGTCCTTCCATTTAAGTACAGCCTTGCAAACGTCCTTTAATATCTCTTAAGATATATTTTCTGATTGCTACTCTTTGGTTTATCAGGATAAAGATATTCAGCTTCATCATCTTCAACCATCTGATTTACAACTGTACGGAGAGTATTATTCAGCTTCTTATAACCAAGCGCAGCAGCAATTTCATTCATTGAAAGCTCACCTTTTTGTTCCAGTGTTTCAATTACAAGGACCCGAAGTTCCTCTTTGCTCCGGCGCAGTCTCTTATTGAGCTCGACATTCTGTCTTTCCTCGGAATGTGTGATTCTTCCTTTGAAAGCAGGATGGATCGGCAGAATAACAAGGAAATAGCTTCTCTCTTCATCTGTCTTAAATACTGGCAGCGCCGATCCATTGTTTGACATTTCATTCAATATCAACGGGATTCCGGTGTTTCTTCCCTCGACCAGCTTTAGTTCTTTAAGGAAATCCCCTATTCTTCTATTTCTATACCGACTGGAAACCAGAACCCTGTTTTCCAAATCGTTGTCTGTTATTGATCGATCTGGTCCCGGGAGGCTCAATATTTCCATTCGATCAGGCGTAACCGTCACCGTAATCGGTTCATGGATCTGATATGAACGATGGTAAACCGCATTACTCAGCGCTTCCTCTACTGCTCTGAATGGCCAGTTATACACGCGTACCGCCTCTGCCTGATCAGGAACCTTTGTGACGTACTCGGTAATGATATAATTTCTTATGTAAGAAAGAGCATCTCGCAGCTGTTTGTCAAGGGGACCTGTGAATATGCTTTCTTTCATTCCGACGCCTGTCGGATCAGGCTTGTCAACTACTTCAATGCGGCTGTATGGGAAGAAATTATCCGGCCTTTCGTTGAAAAACATCAATCCAACATTAATCGGCCTTCTTAATTCCGAGGGACCTCCAATCAGTCTCATATCGGTTGCAACATCCTCAACG
>ONTX01000321.1 GCA_900320825.1 uncultured Lachnospiraceae bacterium
CTTCAGACATTACACCATCCGGATCATTGATCAACACATCAAGATATGCTTCTTTCCACTTATCTGATGATCGGGATACAGCATCTTCCTCCGAATAACTAAGCCATTTGTATTCATCGGAAGAAATGTCATTTATATATACTGTATTGTCACTGACAGAGCCTGATGCAATATTACATACGGAAATAAGAGGTGCTGTCTCGTTTTTATCGGGAGTAAACGAAAAAGCAAGACCGTTTCTGTTAAACACCCTTAAGTCAAAACCATTAGCCTCAATATCGGAAGATGTTTTTTCCGAAGCATTGGTCTCAGCTGCCACATAAACGGTAACAGGGCTTTCTATTCTGCTGTCCTCTATATATAAGATTTCGTAATTGATAACCGACCCGAGATCATTATGCAAAGAAACATTACCATCGCGGTCTTCTCTGTGACCGGGGTTTATATATTCACCAAGATCTGAATTGAAAGCACAAAGGTCTAAGTCGCTTTCACCTTCCCAGGAAAGAACCACATATGTATCATCCCCAAAAAGAACGGGAATAGCGGGAAGTGTTATCTCCTTATCATCCGCATCCAGGGATGCATGAAACTCCGTGCTGTTATAATCTTCCGCTTCGCAGATTATTGTGCAATCACCACCGGTAATACCGGAAAAGAAAGCAAGACCGTTATCGCAGTTTTCGGTCACTTCAAACCCTTCACCCTTTATGGTAACGGTTGCATCACTTACAGGAGAAGAACCGGAACCTGCCACAACTTTAACGGTAAGAAGATCCAAAACAACCGGTTCAGATGTTTTGTCCTTATCCTCTGTTTCTTTGACATCTTCAGTATCCGAAGACACGGAATCTTTTTTATTTAATGCAGGAACAACAACCAGCAAAAGAACTGACAGAAGGACGATAGCAGCAAGTATAACTGAAACGCATACTATCACGCCCTTTTTATTACCCGTCTTATCAGAAGTGACTGAAGAAACAGGATTTACATTTTGTGTATTTACATTATTATTTATAAACGGACCTGATTTAACAGGACCGCCGGAAGCATAGTCCAGTTTCGTTCCGCACTTAAGACAAAATGAAGCTCCTTCACCGACTTCAGATCCGCACTTTTTACAAAACATATTCCCCTCCGAAAAACAAGAATACTTACTGATAAATTTTTTTTATCCAACAGTAATAATTATATCCGTAACATAATCATAGTCAAGAAATGCAGGATCAGAGCAATAAAAGGCGGTTCCGGAATACAGGTTCCGGAACCGCCGTAAGATCTAATATTTATTTCTTTCTACTCGCATAATCATCAGCTATTTCACCAAGGAAATCTTCTTCGTCAAATTCTGTGCACATTGCCATTGGAGAGCTGCATTTTCTTGCGCTGCTTACCATCTTACTCATAATATCGAAATTAAGTGCTGTTCCGGCTTCGTCACATTCATAACGTACTGCCCTGTTTTTTGAGACGCCGAATCTTCCCGCCACTTCAACCGCATCGATATTGGCTCCAAGGAATATAAACTCCCATTTATTCTTCTTTTTCTTCTTCTCAACCATCTTTTTAACCTTTTCATAATCATATTTCCTGCTGGCATTTTCAAGCCCGTCTGTAGTAATGATGAAAAGGGTTTTATCAGGTCTTTCTTCTTCGGGCAATTCTTTCTGTATTCTGCTGATATGATGTATCGCACCGCCTACAGCATCAAGGAGAGCCGTACATCCGCGGACATAATACTCCTTATCTGTCATTTCAGGTACTTCCCCGATACTTTTTCTGTCATGGAGGATTTCAACTTTATCATCAAAAAGAACAGTTGATATAACAGCATCACCCTCTTCGTTTTTCTGCTTTTTCATCATGGAGTTGTAGCCGCCGATTGTATCGGTTTCAAGTCCGCCCATTGATCCGCTTCTGTCAAGGATGAAAACTATCTCTGTAATATTCTTTTTCATATACTGCCTCACTTTCTGCTGCATTTGCAGCAATCACTTTTTTGTTCTGAGGTAAGTATAAAAAAAAGAAATAAAGATATGGTCGCCCGGGAAGCGACAAATGATCACTCCCCTATAAGCTGCTGATCATGGGCATAGAGAGCAAGATTTATTGTATAGATATCAAACACTTCATTTTCAATAAAGTATCTGACAATAAGATCGAATTTACTTGAAGGCGATAGAGCGTATCCTGCTCTTCCCAGAAAATCCTTTGTTTCATCAAGGCTCAGATTAAGTGCAAGAGCCAGAGCAATTGCTGTAATCTTTTTAGGCTGATATGAGGGATTGCTTCTTATCTTGGAAAAAAGCTTTCTGTCAATACCTGCTCTTTTGTATACTTCGGTATCCGTATATCCTTTTTCATCGATCATACGAAGAAGGCTTTCAGACCAGGTTTCCGAAACCTGAGCCATAAGAGAATCCAGTGCTCTGGGTGAAAGTTTGGAAGGCGCAGCCAAAGGGGCCACAGGTGTTGCAGATGCCGCATGCATACCTGTGAAGGAAGCAGCTGAACCCAAGGCTCCTGAAGCCGGGGCATCACTCCATATTTTTTTGGATTCCTTTAAGGAACTTGTATCAAAATCCTCTTCGTCACAAACTCCGGTTTCCGGACTGGTGATGCATGAATCCTCAAAAGTAGCGGAATCGCCGGCTTCCGTATAATACTTATCGATAAAAGCTTCTATTCCGGCAAATAGTTTTTCAAGGCCTGCGGGTATTTTATTTTTTATATCATCAAAACCCATATTATCTTTCTGCTCTCATGGGATTATTGAGGAAATCCTCATAAGAAAGCTTTAATCCATCTTCGATTTCCGTATGATACTTCCATCCCAGCTTTTCGGCTTTTGAAACATCGAGAAGCTTTCTGGGAGTTCCGTTAGGCTTAGTGGTATCCCAAACAATCTTTCCTTCATATCCCACAGTTTTTGCAACCAGTTCGGACAACTGTTTAATGGTAATTTCCTTACCTGTACCTGCATTAACAGTCTCATTACCGGAATAATTGTTCATAAGAAATACGCAAAGCTCGGCAAGATCGTCCACATACATGAATTCTCTTAAGGGTGAACCGTCTCCCCAGCATACTACTTCATCAGCACCGCTTACCTTAGCTTCATGAAACTTACGGATAAGTCCGGGAACAACATGAGAATGCTCCGGATGGTAATTATCATTGGGGCCGTAAAGATTGGTGGGCATTACAGAAATATAATCTGTTCCGCACTGTCTGTTAAGGTATTCACAGTATTTAAGGCCGGAAATCTTGGCAAGGGCATAGGCCTCATTTGTCTTTTCAAGTTCGGAAGTAAGAAGGCAGGATTCCTTCATGGGCTGAGGTGCCATTCTTGGATAAATACAGGATGAACCGAGAAATTCCAGCTTTTTTACCCCGTTTTTATATGCTGCATTGATCACATTCATCTCAAGCATCATATTATCGTACATAAAATCGGCAAGAGCCTCGGAATTTGCTATTATTCCGCCGACTTTTGCAGCGGCAAGAAAAACATATTCCGGTTTTTCCTTTTCAAAAAAACTGCGTACTGCGGCCTGATCACACAGATCCAGTTCGGAATGGGACTTAAGAATGAAATTCTCATATCCCTGTTTTTTTAATTCACGCAATATGGCACTTCCGACCATTCCTTTGTGTCCTGCTACATATATTTTGCTGTTTTTTTCCATGATAAATACTCCGTATGTTATACTGCCGGACTTACCTAAAACTTGCCTGCCGGGGTGATACAAGTTAAAATATAAACATAAAGATTATACCACAATATGTATACATTAAGAAAAGGACAAGACTCCTTATATGATCGAACCGGTATCAAGGATACAATCATATAATACGCAGAAGATAGGACCTGCAGGGACAAAGGCAGGATCTTCCGGAGAGGATAAACCCTTCAGTATGGATCAGGCACTTGCAGAGGAATCGGCAAGGGAAGAAGGGGTATATTACGAACGCTCCAACAACGAAGCAGCAAAGAGTGAAAAAAAGCAAACCGAAAAACCTGCATCTGACGAAATATTCGAAAAGCCCGGTGCCGATGCTCCGCTGGGTGCGATAGATACGGGAAATCTTGTCAAGGGTATCGGAAATTTCCTGAAAGACTTATGGCAAAAAGCATTAAAGATATTTGAAAACATTTGGGAAAGCAAGCCTTTAACAGATACCGGAGAATCCAATAATTCCGAAAACAAGGCCGCATTAAAAGATGATACAGAAGGATCGGATAACTCCCACACGGAAGATTCCCTTAACTATTACAGATCAAAACTATCCGAAAACGGAACCCGGGATGAAACCGATTCTTCCCTTCCCGAAGATGATTTTGATAAAAACATTGAGATGCTCGATCACATAAAACCTTTTGAGGACAAAGCCATTAAGGATGCCCTTTTAAACGGTGATGATGAAAGGTTCGAAAGGATAATCACAAGGGACGGTGC
>ONTX01000314.1 GCA_900320825.1 uncultured Lachnospiraceae bacterium
CAGGAGATAGCCGAACTTGACGATGATGAGAAGGCTATGTTCCTTGAAGACTTAGGGCTTAAGGAATCGGGACTTGAGAAACTCATAGCGGCCAGTTACAAGCTGCTGGGTCTTATGAGTTTCCTTACTGCCGGAGAAGATGAATGCAGGGCATGGACTATTAAAATAGGAACAAAGGCACCGCAGGCAGCAGGCAAGATACATACCGATTTCGAAAGGGGCTTCATAAAAGCCGAGGTCGTAAACTATAAGGATCTGCTGGAGCAGGGAAGCCTTGCGGCCGCCAGGGAAAAGGGACTTGTCGGTATGGAAGGCAAGGATTATGTTGTTCAGGATGGAGATGTGATCCTCTTCAGATTTAATGTTTAAAATATATAAAATACAGCAAAAAGAATGCCGAAACAATATTTAGTGTTTCCGGCATTCTTTTTTTATGCCCGCATACAAGATATGGTGTTACACACATCCCCCACTTCGTACCACACAGCGAAAATTCGGCATTTTTCCGGCATTTTTAAGGAATCTTATACTTGATTTTTTTTGATGTGGGGGGTATTATTATCTCGTAAGTGGTGAAAAGTGGTAGAAAGTGGTAGAAAGTAGAGTAACCTGATATGTTCATGGGAGAGTACAACCACACAATCGATGCTAAGGGGCGTCTGATAGTTCCGGCAAAGTTTCGCGAAGAGTTAGGGGAAGCCTTCGTGATAACAAACGGAAATGACGGTTGTCTCAATATCTACACCGAAGAGGCGTGGGAAACCTTTTTGGGAAAGCTTAAGCTTCTGCCGAATAACAGGGATACGAGAAGTATAGTCCGTAAGTTTGTTTCACAGGCCAACAGAGTCGAGGTGGACAAACAGGGGAGGATACTGATCCCGACGGTTCTGCGGGATTATGCGGAACTTGACAAGGATGTTGTTTTGGCCGGTGCGATCGACAAGATCGAAGTCTGGGATAAGAGCAGATGGGATGCCGAAACAGATGCCGACGACATTGACGACATCACGGAACGCCTGGCGGATCTGGGACTTAACATTTAAGCCAAACGAAAAGGAGGAAGGGCCTTGGAGTTTGAACACAAACCGGTTCTGCTGAATGAGACCATCGATAATCTGCACGTCAAGCCTGAAGGGACCTACGTGGACGGCACGTTGGGAGGCGGAGGACATGCATACGAGGTCGCAAAGCGTTTATCACCACAGGGGAGATTTATTGGAATAGATCAGGATGCCGACGCGATCCGGGCGGCGGGGCAGAAGTTAGCGGAATTTGGCAATGTTACATTAATAAGGAGTAACTATTGCAGCATCAGGGAAGAACTCATGGGGAACAACGTCACAGGCGTTGATGGGATCGTACTTGATCTTGGTGTATCCTCGTATCAGCTGGATACGCCGCAGAGGGGATTTTCTTATATGTCTGACGCACCGCTGGATATGCGGATGGATCAGCGAAACGACCTTACGGCAGGGGACATAATAAACGGCTACAGCGAGGCTGAACTTTACCGTGTTATAAGGGATTACGGAGAAGACAGATTTGCGAAGAACATAGCCAAACATATTGTGGCCGCAAGGGCAGTAAAGAAGATCGAAACTACTTATGAACTGGTCGATGTGATAAGATCGGCCATTCCCATGAAGATCCAGAAGACCATGGGACATCCTGCAAAACAGACTTTCCAGGCTATACGTATTGAACTCAACCGGGAGCTTGATGTACTCGAAGGAACACTCGATACGATGATAGACCTGCTGAATCCGGGAGGCAGGATATGCATCATCACCTTCCACTCATTGGAAGACAGGATAGTCAAAAATGCTTTCAGAAGGAATGAAAACCCATGTACCTGCCCGCCGGGGCTTCCGGTATGTGTATGCGGCAAAGTTAGCAGGGGAAAGGTTGTGACCAGGAAACCGATAATTCCGGATGAAAAGGAAATGGATGAGAATCCGAGAAGCAAAAGTGCAAAATTAAGAGTATTCGAAAAGGCGTGAGGACGGGAGAATGGCGGTCAGAACTACCGGCAGAACAAAGAGGACAGGAAAAGTTAAGGTAAACAGTGAATATATTTACGGAAATGCAGCAAAAGAATTAAAGGAGCTGGGAGCTGAAGGCGGTTCATCATTACGTATCAGCCATCAGACGAGACGTAACAGGGAACGCGCAGGCCACATGAGTCTTCCGTATGTGATGTTCCTGACTTTTGCAATGGTCTGTACAGTGGCCGTATGTATCCAGTATCTGATGCTGAGATCGGAAGTGACGAGCAGGATCAAAGAGATATCGGTACTTGAAACACAACTGTCGGAACTCAAGGCCGAGAATGATGATACCGAGAACAGGATAAAAGGTGCAGTTGATCTGGAGGAGATCAAATACAGGGCAATGAACGAACTCGGTATGCAGTATGCTAACGAAGATCAGATAGTTGCATATGAGTGCGAAGATACGGATTACGTAAGACAACTTGTTGACATCGAATAAGAAATAGTGGATAATATCACAAATATCAATATACTGCCCGAAAGAACGGGCAGTTTTTGAGTTTAGAGGAGACAGCGCTGTGGGAAGGAAAAAGCGCGACACAAAACCACAGAGATTTACGGGAAGAATGCAGAAGAAGCTGACAGTATTGTTTTTGATCATACTGGCAGCTTTTGGCGTGCTTACGGTAAGGCTGTATGCGATCAACCGGGATAACGGGGAGGAATACAAAAAGCAGGTATTGTCGCAGCAGGAGTACGACAGTAAGGTCCTTCCGGCCAAGCGCGGGGAGATAGTCGACTGCAACGGGAC
>ONTX01000318.1 GCA_900320825.1 uncultured Lachnospiraceae bacterium
AGGGGGCTGTGATCTTCTTTAAGAACGGTAAGACATTGCTGGCTAATCTGGGCAGGATGTTCGGTATGGGCATAGCATCTCTCGTAGTGATCGGAGGGGCCTTCTTCGGAGGTTTTTATTGGTTGGTTTTACAATTTAACGGACCTATCACTGCTATTTCTCAGGAGATATCTCAGTTTACCAAAGACGGTGATTCGGATAAATGGATCCGATTAATGAGTGACCCCACATCCCTTACCATTGCTATAAGCGTCATTCTTGCCCTCATAATATGGGGTATTATTCACGGAACTTTCGTAAGACCCTTTATACTGGTGGGCGTTATGAGAAATTACATGGCCACGGCAGTGGAAAATATTCCTCAGGAATCAGAGTTTGCCATCCTGGAGGAGCACTCAAAGAAATACAGAAAGTATAAAACCCAGGGGTGAAATATCTCTCATGAGAGGATTTTGCGAAAAGAAGTTTAATTCAATGCTGTTATCAGGTACATTTACCAAGGCGGTTATGTACCTGATGCTGCTTAGTGACAGTATTATAGCGGGATTCTTTATAGGTCCGTCAGGTGTTGCCGGTATTAATGCAATTACACCGGTGACGGCTATTGTGACTTTCTTCGGCGATCTGTGCTCCACCGGGGTGGGGATCGTATTCTCACGGGAAGTTGGAGCTATGAGGAAGGAGAGGGCAGATGAGATCTACGGACAGGGTCTAATTATCTCTGTTGGAATAGGATTGATATCTGCCTTGTTGATATTCTTCTTTCGGGATCTTTATTTTGGTGTGAGCGGTATCGCAGGAGATATCTTAGAGCATGCCAGCACATATTATCGTTTTATTCCCATTAACGCCTTTCTTACCATCGTTGTATTCTATCTGGAACAGATGGTTTTTTCTGATGGAGATGAACTTTGCAATACCATCTGCTACGGCTTTCAGATCCTGGGCAACATAATCTGTTCCGTAATCTTAGCAGGAATTATGGGAATGACGGGTATCATCCTGGGATCTATCATAGGCAACAGCTTAGGGATACTCACCTGTTTTACCCATTATTTTCGAAAGATTAACACCCTGCATTTCGTATGGCATCTTTCCTTTAAGGACTTCCTGTTGACCTCCAGGTACAGTATCGTGGATTCTTCCGTCTATGTCTGCTGGGGTCTCATGGACTATGTAATGATAGGATTTGTATCCGCCCACTTTGGGCAGTCAGCCCTTATCACCCTGGCTGTGGTGATAAGCCTCATCGAGTTCGGTGTGGTAATGGATGGGGTAGGAATGGCTATGCAGCCCCTGATAGGGACTTACTACGGGGAGAAGAATCATAAGCTTATAAAGAGGGTCATGAGGTCCGGTATTAAGGCTGCTGTTATAGAAGGCTTGGTGGCAACTGCACTTATATGGCTCTTTGCAGGAAATTTCTGCGCACTATTCGGCATAACAGGGGGAGAGGCCTTAGCACCCTCCATTACAGCCCTGAGAATCGTATCATGTGGCTTTACCTTCTGCAGCCTGGTGTCTTTGACCACATCCTACTACATGCTCATTGACCATATCGGTATGGCCACTTGTATCGCCTGCTTCCAGAACGGACTGCTTTACATCCTCCTTCCCATATGCGCTTCCTTTGTGCTGGGGTCTGACGGAATGTGGGCAGGATTTGCGACAGCCCCCCTGCTTACCATCCTTGCGGCTCTGGCCTTTGTGTATCTGCGATTCGGTAAAGAGAACTTCCCGTTTATTCTGAATAACATGGAAAGTGAGATAATAGTAATAGACGATATCCTGACAAAGGAGCGGGTTTCGGTCCTGTCTGAAAATGTGGGATCTGCTATGGGCTCCCACGGCTATGAGGAGGCGAAAGTTAATCGCGGAGCCCTCTTTATGGAGGAGATTGCCCTTACTATCCTTGAAAAGAATAAAGGGGCAAAAAAGCCCCTTTTAGTTGAAATATCCCTTTTCTTTGAAGAAGATTCCCTTCTTATCATAGTACGAGACTCAGGTAAACTCTTCGACCTGACGGATCCTGATGCCAGGATCGAGGGACTGAGCGGATTTGTCCTTAGCGGCCTGATGGAGGCTCATAAGGAGACGGCTTATCTTGTGACCACAGGATATAACAGGAATATGATACGTTTCTGACTCTAGTATAACTTCCTGATGTAGTCGCTTAGGGCCTTTCTGTCGAAGTAGTGCGTGTAGTCATCAATGGCATGATCTACGGGAGCACCTGTGTCTATATCATAGAAAGCGCCGTTTTTTAAGAAACTTAGGCGGTTATAGCTTGATAATCTGACTATTGAACCTCCGGCGGTTGTAAGGATCATTGATGAACATGAGCCTCCTCCGGACTGTTTACCGATGATGGTCACCTTTCCGGAATTCTTGAAATAGCAGGGCACCAGATTGCCGCAGGAAAAGCTGACCGGTGAAGTCAGACAGTACATCCTGATACCTTTTCCGTACAGATAATCCTTTTCATCAAACTTGTGATCCAGATTAGTATCAGCAGTGTAAACATCTGTCTCACGGGCACCGGTGGAGGGGTTATCTACGCTGATCTGAGCTTTCCCAAGGAAAGCTGCAAGGGTATAACATGCAGTCTCAGATGCTCCGCCGGTATTACATGACATATCAAGGACCACATTTTTTATGGGACTGTTCTCCCTGAGGATCTGAGTTACAGAATAAGAGATGATCCCGAAG
>ONTX01000023.1 GCA_900320825.1 uncultured Lachnospiraceae bacterium
AGTCTTTCAAAGACTTGAGCATCGTAGGATCATTATTTCCAAGCAAATCCAACTTCAAAAGATTATGATATATTGAATGATAATCAAAATGTGTGGATATAAAAGGGCTATCTGAATCATTGGCAGGATATTGTACAGGAGTAAAACTATTAATATCCTCTCCCTTTGGAAGAACTATTATTCCCCCCGGATGTTGCCCCGTTCCCCTTTTTACCCCCATGCATCCAAGAGCAAGCCTTTCTATTTCTGCTCGCCGTTTGGTTACTCCTTTCTTTTCAAGATATTTTTTTACGAATCCATACGCAGTTTTTTCTGCCAATGTGCTAATTGTTCCGGCTTTGAAACAATTACCTTGTCCAAAAATTTCCTCAGTGAATTTGTGTATCGAACTTTGAATCACACTGGCGAAATTAAGGTCTATATCAGGTTCCTTATCCCCTTTAAACCCCAGAAATACTTCAAAAGGAATTTCAAAACCAGATTTATTCAAAGGGGCTCCGCAGATCGGGCATTTCTTATCCGGCATATCATACCCTGACAAACCATGAAATCTCTGTACCACATCGCTATCAAAATCCGAGTATTTGCACTTGGGGCACAAATAATGCGGCGGCAATGGATTTACTTCTGTTATCCCGGCAGTATAGGCTGCAAAAGAAGATCCTACCGAGCCTCTGGATCCAACCAGATATCCTTCCTGCAAAGACTTGCGCACTAATTGTTGACCTATAATATACAGTACTGAATATCCGTTCCCAATAATGGACTCCAACTCAATTTCCAGCCGTTTCTTAACAATCTCCGGAAGATCCTCTCCATATAATTCGCGTGCTTTCGAATAGCACAACTCTTTCAGCATCTCATCGCTATTATCTATTACAGGCGGGCATTTATCCGGACGCACCGGAGCAATATCCTGTATCATATCGGCTATACGATTAGTATTAGTCACTACAACCTCATAAGCCTTTTCAGGTGAAAGATAAGAGAATGCCTCGAGCATTTCCTCCGTGGTATGAAAATATAAAGAGGAAACGGCGCTAGTATCCCAAGCACCTTTTGAATCTATTAGTATATCTCTATAAATCTCATCTTCGGGATCAAGAAAATGTACATCGCCTGTCGCAACAACCGGCTTATTGATTTTTTCACCCAGGGCAAGTATTATTCGATTAATGCTTATCAGATCATCCTTCGAATTTACATTTTCATACCGGTCATCCCCTATCATGAATTCAAAATTCTCGATTGGCTGAATCTCCAAATAATCATAGAAAGAAGCAAGATCCACTAGAGCCTGATCACTCCAATCGTCTAATATTGCACGATAAACCTCCCCTTGATCGCATGCAGAACCAATAACAAGGCCTTCCCTATACTTTATAAGCAAACTTTTAGGTATACGTGGATATCTATAAAAGTAATTAATATGCGATTCTGATACCAGCCTGTAAAGGTTCACCCTGCCCACTTCATTTTTCACAAGTATCGTCACATGAGTCGCCCTGGCTTTTTTTATAAAGTCAGGTGAATGTTTCCCGAACTCTTGCAGAGCATCAAGATCCTTTATCCCCTGTGAATTCAACATCTCAACAAGTCGAAGGAATACATGTGCTGTACATTCGGCATCGTCAACCGCCCGATGATGATCGTTCAACGCAACGTTTAATGCCCTTGCCACGGAATCCAGCGTAAACTTACCAAGGTTAACAAGTTGAGCTCTGGCCATAGCTAAAGTATCCACGTACGTTACATCCAGTTCTATTCCCAAATCCATGGTCTTTTGCTTTATAAAGGACATATCGAATCCGGCATTATGAGCCACCAGGACAGAACCTTTGCAAAACTCTAAAAAAACCGGCATAGCAACAGTAATCGATGGTGCGTCTTTAACCATCTCATCAGTGATAGATGTCAGTTGGGTTATATTTTTCGGGATGTGCTCGCCCGGATTAACAAAAGTTGAAAAGTGGTCTACAATCTTTCCGCCCATAATTTTGACTGCACCAATCTCAGTAATGTTATTTTTGACAGGACTGAAACCTGTTGTTTCGATATCAAACACAACGAACGATCCATCAAATGTCTGGCCCTTGCCATTTACAACTGTTCCGGTTAAATCGTCAACAAGATACCCTTCCAATCCATATATGACCTTAAAATCCGGATTGTCTTTTCGAACATTGCTCAGGTTATCATAAGCACTCGCAAAGGATTGGACTACGCCGTGATCTGTAATAGCAATTCCCTTATGGCCCCATTTTGCTGCGCGCTCCATAATATCTCTTATATCATTTACACCATCCATATCACTCATGTTTGTATGACAATGAAGCTCTACCCTTTTTTGGGGAGCTTTATCTGTTCTTTCACATTTGCTTAGGGTACACTGAATCCCAATAACTCTTTGCAAATATAATTCGTTATCAAACGAATCGATGATTGCACTACCTTTAACTTTTAAGAACGATCCTATGCGTGCATTTTCACACAATGATGAAATATCTCTTTGGTCAGCAAATATCTTCACCTTAATGCTATCTGTATGGTCAGTAAGCGCTATGAGCACAATGGCCTTGCCATTCTTAATATCTTTCTTCTCATACGAGAACACTTCACCCTCAATTATTATCGGGCCAGTCTCCCCCTTGATTTCCCGAATAGGCATTGCATTCCCATCAAAGCGATTGCCAAATATCAGTCTGTTATCGCTATTTACATCTGCCCTGGAATTCATAAACCGTTTCCTCCTTTATATCTCCGTAATAATTCTTTGCACATCCGAATAAACCAATGTTGTTTTATCTATCAGTTCCATAGCCATTCGATCTAACAAATCTCTATGTTCAAGCAGAAGTTTCTTAACCTCAAGATAGTTTTTCTCCAATACCATAGCCATAGCTCTATTTCTGTTCTCCGCAGCGAACGCAGTATTGTCATCCTCAATCCAATTTTGAAAACCAAACATACAATGATTATCAACCAGATGTTTCGCCCGTCTAAACGCATTTCTCAAATCCGCATTAGCGCCCATATCTGCTTCACCAAAAATTAGTTCAGTTGTGGCTTTCCCGGCAAGTGATGCTTTTATGATTGCCTCGTTGTATTCAGCATTGGTATCGTCTTCCTCATCCGAACGTGAATATCGCACAAATCCATAATCTCCATTTGTTTTTCTAATAGAAATTATGCTTACGCTTCCGGGATCGAGAAGTTCCGAAATAACTGCATGGCCTGCTTCGTGGTATGCAATCCTTTTCCTAATATCATCAGGTAAATTCTCTTCGCATTCCGGAGCATTAAAAATAAGATCCAAGCAAGAGTCTACGATGTTTTGCATCGTAACTTTCTCCTGACGTTTAAATGCCGCTTTTATCGCAGCATTATTGATAACATTTTCTAGTGTTGCACAGGATTCGCCATCCAGCATTCTTGCGATCGACTTCTCATCCAAATCCTCGCTTTTCTTCGACTTTTTAAGATAATGCTTTATAATCTCTGTTGCTTCTGCTTTCTTTGGCACTCGTACCTTTAATCTTTTCCCGAGTCTCCC